>NZ_CAKLBR010000012.1:0-143153 GCF_920984685.1 Pseudomonas sp. Leaf59
ACTTGGTCTACGACCGACAATTTAAAAGCTAGCGTGTAATCGCGTTGGCTGCGCCTTTTTCCCGTATCCATTGAGTCCTCCTGAAGAAAGGTCAGAAGGTGTAAACCTTATTCAGGACGGGACAGCGTCCATAAAAAAGCCCCTGATGTCATATCAGGGGCTTTTTGTTGCAGGCGCGATCAGCCTTCTGCTTGTACTTCGTCAGCCTGCATGCCTTTCTGGCCTTGCACAGCAACGAAAGTTACTTTCTGGCCTTCTTTCAGGCTTTTGAAGCCGTTGCCCTGGATGGCGCGGAAGTGCACGAACAGATCCGGACCGCTTTCTGGCGTGATAAAACCAAACCCTTTTTCGTCATTGAACCACTTGACGGTACCGCTCTGACGTGTGGACATTTCTTCTTTCCTTTGACGCTAAAAATTAATGACAGCCCCTTTCACATGAAAGAGCACTGGGCTGGGTTGCAGGAAAGTAAGAGACGTCGAACGGGTTGTAGCAAACTACAGCAGCTACTGCCCAGGTCCAGGTTCCAAGCGACCCATGCAAACACAGTGGACAAACTCTACGCCAACTAACGCAGAAAAAACAAGCCCTGCCAAACCCCCAGTATTTACTAGGCCACGTGGCACTTTGATCAACAAACCAGCGCTACCTTATTCGATAGAGAAGTTCACTTGTTATAGGGGGTTGCCTATAAGAAAGTCTATCGACGATGCACTGTTTTATGGCGGTTGCGTGACAGTTTAGTGCGCATTAACGCAACCGCGTTACTTATAGAAACGGTCCATCAGCCACGGTAGTAACGTTGCGGCACAAATGGCATTTTACTTACACGTAATGGCACCTTTTTCCCACGCACCAATGCTGATACCTCGGTATCCAGCGCAGTGAAGGCGCTGTCCAGATAACCCATTGCCAACGGACCCCCCAGGCTCGGGCCAAAACCGCCGCTGCAGACGCTGCCGATAACGGTGCCCTGTGCGTCGACGATTTCTGCGCCTTCACGCACAGGTGTCCGTTCCTGGGGCAGCAGGCCTACGCGCTTGCGGTTTACGCCGGCCTGTTGCTGGCTGAAGATGTGTTCGGTGCCCGGGAAGCCGCCGGCGCGAGCGCCGTCGCTACGACGTGCCTTGGAGATCGCCCACAGCAGGCTCGCTTCAATCGGCGTGGTGTCGGTGTTCATGTCATGGCCGTACAGGCACAAGCCGGCTTCCAGGCGCAGGGAGTCGCGGGCGCCGAGGCCGATGGGCTGCACTTCGGTTTCGGCCAGCAGGCTGCGCGCGAGGCTTTCGGCATTGGCGGCGGGTACGGAGATTTCAAATCCATCTTCACCGGTGTAGCCCGAACGGCTCACGTAGCAATCAACCCCCAGCAGGCGAACGCTGGCGAACTGCATGAACGTCATGCGGGTGACTTCCGGCGCCAGGCGCGCCAGTACCTTTACCGCCTCCGGGCCCTGCAGGGCCAGCAGCGCGCGCGCTTCGAACAGCGGTTCGATGCTGCATTGATCACCGATGTGTTTGCGCAAGTGCGCCAGGTCCTGATCCTTGCAGGCGGCGTTGACCACCAGGAACAGTTCGTCGTTACCGAGGTTGGCCACCATGAGGTCGTCGAGAATGCCGCCCTGCTCGTTGGTGAACATCGCGTAGCGCTGCATGCCCACCGGCAGGTCGATAATGTCGACCGGCACCAGGGTTTCCAGGGCCTTGGCAGCATTGGCGCCGCTGAGGCGGATCTGGCCCATGTGGGACACGTCGAACAACCCGGCGTGCTCACGGGTGTGCAGGTGTTCCTTCATCACGCCCAGCGGGTATTGCACCGGCATGTCGTAGCCGGCGAAGGGCACCATGCGTGCGCCGAGTTCGAGGTGCAGGGCGTGCAAGGGCGTTTTCAATAGAGTGTCGGTGGACATGTTCAGCTCCTGAAAAAGTGCGAAGTGTGAGAGGGAGCAAACTCCCTCCCAGCTCAGGCGTAGCTTTCGATGGACGGGCAGGCGCAGACAAGGTTGCGATCGCCGAACACGTTGTCCACGCGCCCAACCGGCGGCCAATACTTGCCGTCGACCAGCGACGCAACCGGGTATACCGCCTGTTCACGGCTGTACGGGTGGCTCCACTCGCCAACCAGCTCCGCCGCGGTGTGCGGGGCGTTTTTCAGGGGGTTGTCATCCTTGTCCAGCGTGCCGTTTTCCACTGCGCGGATCTCTTCACGGATGGCAATCATGGCCTCGCAAAAGCGGTCCAGTTCTTCCCGTGATTCGCTTTCGGTCGGCTCGATCATCAACGTGCCCGCTACCGGGAACGACATGGTCGGCGCATGGAAGCCGAAGTCGATCAGGCGCTTGGCCACGTCATCCACGCTGATGCCACTGCTGTCCTTGAGCGGACGCAGGTCGAGGATGCATTCGTGGGCCACCAGGCCGTTGCTGCCGGTATAGAGCACCGGGTAGTGTTCTTCGAGGCGACGGGAAATGTAGTTGGCATTCAGGATCGCCAACTGCGAAGCGCGCTTGAGGCCTGCGCCGCCCATCATGCTGATGTACATCCAGGTGATCGGCAAAATGCTTGCACTGCCGAATGGCGCCGCGCACACCGCGCCTTCCTTGCGTGCCATGGCCGCGTGGCCCGGCAGAAACGGCGCCAGGTGCGACTTGACGCCAATCGGGCCAACGCCCGGGCCGCCGCCGCCGTGGGGGATGCAGAAGGTCTTGTGCAGGTTCAGGTGGGACACGTCGCCGCCGAACTTGCCCGGTGCGCAGAGGCCGACCATCGCGTTCATGTTGGCGCCGTCGATGTACACCTGGCCGCCGTTGTCGTGAATGATCCCGCAGATTTCGCGGATACCTTCTTCGAACACACCGTGGGTGGACGGGTAGGTGATCATCAGCGCGGCGAGGTGATCGCGGTGCTCAATGGCCTTGGCACGCAGGTCGTCGATATCGACGTTGCCGCGAGCGTCGCAGGCGGTAACCACCACGCGCATGCCGGCCATGTTGGCGGTAGCAGGGTTGGTGCCGTGGGCCGACGAGGGGATCAGGCAGATGTCGCGACGTTCATCGCCACGGCTCTGGTGATAGGCACGAATGGCCAGCAGGCCTGCGTATTCGCCCTGGGAACCGGCGTTCGGTTGCAGCGAAATCGCATCGTAGCCGGTGGCCGCGCAGAGCATGGCTTCCAGGTCGGTGGTCAGCTCCAGATAGCCGGCGCTTTGCTCGGCCGGGGCGAATGGGTGCAGGGCACCGAATTCGGCCCAGGTCACCGGGATCATTTCGCTGGCGGCGTTGAGCTTCATGGTGCACGAGCCCAGCGGGATCATGGTGCGGTCCAGCGCCAGGTCCTTGTCGGCCAGCTTGCGCAGGTAGCGCATCAGCTCGGTTTCGGAATGGTAACGGTTGAACACCGGGTGGCTGAGGATCGCTGAGGTGCGCAGCAGCGCGGCAGGCAGACGGCCTGTAATCTCGCTGTCGAAGGCCGGCACAGGTTTGCCATCGGCGAAGATCGACCACAGGGTTTCGATATCGGCCTGGGTGGTGGTTTCATCGACCGACAGGCCCACGCGCTCGGCATCCACCACGCGCAGGTTGATGCGCTGGGCGCGCGCCTTGTCGTGCAGGGCGGTGGTGTTGGCGCCGGTGTGGAGGCTGAGGGTATCGAAGAAGTGTTGCTGCTCCACCTTCAGGCCCAGAGCAGTGAGGCCTTTGGCGAGGATCGCAGTGAGGTGATGAATGCGCTGGGCGATTTGGGTCAGGCCCTTGGGCCCGTGGTACACGGCGTACATGCTGGCGATGTTGGCCAGCAGCACCTGGGCAGTGCAGATGTTGCTGGTGGCTTTCTCGCGGCGAATATGTTGCTCGCGGGTCTGCATGGCCAGGCGCAGGGCCGGCTTGCCGAAACGGTCGACGGAAACGCCGACCAGACGGCCCGGCATGTCGCGCTTGAACGCATCCTTGGTGGAGAAGTAAGCCGCGTGCGGGCCACCGAAGCCCAGCGGTACGCCAAAGCGTTGCGCGCTGCCGATGGCCACGTCGGCGCCGAACTCGCCCGGCGGGGTCAGCAGGGTCAGTGCCAGCAGGTCGGCGGCTACGGCCACCAGCGCATTGGCGGCGTGGAAGCGTTCGGTCAGCTCACGGTAGTCGAACACATCGCCGTTGCTGGCCGGGTATTGCAGCAGCGCGCCGAAAAAGGCACTCACGTCGTTCAGCTCGCGCTCATCGCCCACCACCACGTCGATGCCCAGTGGCTCGGCTCGGGTACGCAGTACGTCAAGGGTTTGCGGGTGGCTGTGGATCGACGCGAAGAAGGCATTGCTGCCCTTGTTCTTGCTCAGGCGTTTGCAGAACGTCATGGCCTCGGCGGCAGCGGTGGCTTCGTCGAGCAGGGAGGCGTTGGCGATCGGCAGGCCGGTGAGGTCGCTGATCAGGGTCTGGAAGTTCAGCAGCGCTTCCAGACGGCCCTGGGAAATTTCCGGCTGGTAAGGGGTGTAGGCGGTGTACCAGGCCGGGTTTTCCAGCAGGTTGCGCAGGATCGGCGACGGCGTATGGCAGTTGTAGTAGCCCTGGCCGATGTAGGTCTTGAACAGTTGGTTCTTGCCGGCGATGGCCTTGATCCTGGCCAGGGCCTCGGCTTCGCTCAGGCCGTCTTCCAGGCCGAGCACGCTGGTGCCCTTGATGCTTTCCGGGATCACGCTGGCGCTGAGGGCTTCGAGGGAGTCAAAACCCAGGCTGGCGAGCATGTGCTGCTCGTCCTGCGGGCGCGGGCCGATATGGCGGGCGATGAATTCGTTGGCAGTGCCGAGAGTGATGGTCATGGTGGGCTCCTCAAGCTTCAGCGTTGGCTTTGATCAGGCGATCGTACGCGTCCTGATCGAGCAATTTGGCGACCGCTTCGGCATCGGCCGGTTTGAAGCGGAAGAACCAACCTTCGCCCATCGGGTCTTCGTTGACCAGCTCCGGGCTGCCATCGAGCTTGTCGTTCACTTCCAGCACTTCGCCGTCCAGCGGCATGTACACGCCGCTGGCCGCTTTCACCGACTCTACGGTGGAGGCTTCAGCGCCTTTGGTGTAGGCCTGCAACTCCGGCAGTTGCACGAAAACCACATCACCCAGCGCGTTCTGCGCGAAAGCGGTGATACCCACGGTGACGCTGCCGTCGGCTTCGGCGCGCAGCCATTCGTGATCTTCAGTGAAACGCAACTCGCTCATGGAAACTCCTGGGGCCAGAATCGGAATGATGGGAGTTGGTTAGCAATATTGCGGCCAATATGAATAATTCCATATAAATCAATGAGTTGATAAATATGAATATAACGTTAGAGGCGTTGTGTGTAGCGATATCGTTACGGGTGGGGCTGTGAAAAAAAGCCTATGTGGATCAAAGCCTTGCAGGGCGCGTCAAAACAGCGGGTGTATCGATATCGTTCCGCTGTAGCGCTTTCAGTACACTGGATGTCGTTCCTGGACCAAAACTCAAGGCCGAAGTGCACTCCCACATTTTGATCGGTGCACAGCTTCAGGGTTTGTTGGGAATGCCGTACTTGCGCAGGCGATGGGCGATAGCCGTGTGGGAGGTCTGCAACCGGCTCGCCAGTTGGCGGGTCGAGGGGTAGCGGCTGTAAAGCTTGTCCAGCAGGTCGCGCTCGAAGTCTTCCACTGCCTGTTCCAGGCTCTCGACCTCGCCGTCGCTCTGGCGCGCCACGGACGTGCCGGCGATATCTAGGTCGCCAATGTCCACCAGGCTGCTTTCGCAGATGGCGGCGGCGCGAAAGATCACGTTCTGCAACTGGCGCACATTACCCGGCCAGCGGTTGTCCAGCAGGGCCGGGTAGGTGCCGGGTGCCAGGCGGCATACCGGGCGCTGGATCTGCGCGCAGGCCTGCTGCATGAAATAGCGCGCCAGCAGCAGAATGTCCTGGCCGCGCTCACGCAGCGGCGGCACTTCGACATTGAGCACATTGAGGCGGTAGAACAGGTCTTCGCGAAAGGTGCCCTCGCTGACCATTTTTTCCAGATCGCGGTGGGTGGCGCTGAGGATGCGCACATTGACCTTCACCTCGCGATCTCCGCCCACTCGACGAAAGCTGCCGTCGTTGAGAAAGCGCAGCAACTTGGCCTGCAGGTATGGCGACATTTCGCCGATCTCATCGAGAAACACCGTGCCCTGGTTCGCCAGCTCCATAAGCCCCGGCTTGCCACCGCGCTGGGCGCCGGTGAACGCGCCGGGGGCGTAGCCGAACAGCTCGCTTTCGGCGAGGTTCTCCGGCAGCGCCGCGCAGTTGAGCGCCAGGAACGGCGCACTGTGCCGCGCGCTGATCGCATGGCAGGCACGGGCCACCAGCTCCTTGCCGGTGCCGGTTTCACCCTGGATCAGCAGCGGTGCATCCAGCGCCGCCACCCGCTGCGCACGCGCTTTCAAGGTGCGGATCACCGCGGATTCCCCCAGCAGCGCATCAAACCCTTCGGCATGGTCATGGTGCAGCGCCGACAATTGCTCGCCGATGCGGTTGGGCTGGTAAAGGGTCAGCAGTGCGCCGGCATCGGTGATCGGCGTGGCGTCCAGCAACAGGGTCTGGCCGTTGACGCTGATCTCGCGCAAGGGCAGGCGAAAGCCGTGTTCGAGCAAGGCGTCGAGCAGCGCCGGGTCACTGAACAGCTCACTGATGCTTTCGCCGGCAGGTTCGCGTCCGTACAGCGCGATCAACGCCGGGTTGGCCAGCAGGATCTTGCCCGCGCTGTCCAGGGCCAGCACCGGGTCGGTCATGGCGGCCAGCAGCGCATCGAGTTGCAGGTGCCGGCGCTGGCCGGGGAGGATGTCGACCACCGTCACCGACTGCACGCCCTGCACGCTGAACAGCGCGTCGCGCAGCTCTTCCAGCACCGCAGCGCTGAGGGTCGGCGCGTCGATATACACGTTGGGCGGCACCATCTCCACCGCATCCAGGTTGAGATTGCGCCCACCGAGCAGCGCCAGGACTTCCTGGGTGATGCCGACGCGGTCGATAAAGCTGACGTGGATACGCATGGGGCGCTAGTCATTCTGGGGAGCGGGAGGCGGCAAGTATGCCTTGCAGATGACGGGGATCAAAATGTGGGAGCGAGCAAGCCCGCTCCCACAGGGGAGTGGCGGTGTTCCTACTCCAGGTGCTCGGGTTTGACCGGGTCACCGGACTTCACGTCCAGTTGATGGCGCACATCCTCGAACATCTGGTCGTATTGCTTGTGCATCGTGCCATTCAAGACCGCGGTTTTCGGCATGCCGTACCTGTAGGCGATGTGCATGGCGTGCCGGGCAAAATCGAAGGCCTGGTCCTTGGGCAGGAAGAACGCCTCGTTGAGGTCCTTGCCCTGTACCGAGCCGTGCAGCTTGAACAGCATGCCCGCGCCTTCCTTGGGGTCCTGGCTGACTTCGTAATCGATGTGCAGGTTGTAGCTGTAGTCGTCCTGGTTGAGCGCATGGCGCTCGACATGCAGGTGTCCAGGTTCAAAGGTGGCCATCGGCATCTCTCCTCTATGTCACAGATAGGTGAACCGCTCCCACAGCTCTGACCGCGTACAGCCGTTGAAATGCGATCCGACGGTGGGAGTCTCCGCTAAATTTGGACTCAACGCTGTCGCGCGGCAAACGGGAGACTCTGTGGCGAGCGGGCTTGCCCTAATGCTGTTCAGTTAAGCGCAGATTCCCTGTGGCGAGCAGGCTTGTCCTGCGTTGGGCTGCGCAGCAGCCCCAAAACCAGACGCTGAGCCGTATCAGGTACACCGCGTTTTGCTTGATTGGGGGCTGCTGCGCAGCCCAACGCGGGGCAAGCCCGCTCGCCACAAAGAGGGGGGTTGCCTGAAATAACGCATGCGCAATCGGTATTTGATAGGCGCAGATACAGGTTTACCACTGCGCCCGGTGCGAGCCCAATGCCTGCGCCGGCAAATCCCATTGCAACGGCGTGCCGCTGATGTTGAGCGGTGCCAGCAGCCGATGCGCCGGGCCCCAGGCGGTCTGCTCCACCACCAGGCCTTGATCGTCGGGCTCTTCGGCGCGCAATGCCGGTTGCTCCGGTACGTGTCCCGCCTCCAGCAAACACTTCGCCGTTCGCGCCAGGGACACGCGCGCCGAACCGCCACGCCCTGATCGCAGGCGCTCGCTCAAGGCCTGAAGGGCGCTGGCCGCCATCAGATAACCGGTCGCGTGATCCAATGCCTGCACCGGCAGCGGCACCGGTGTGTCGGCCTGTTTCCAGGCCATGCCCGCCTGGGCAATTCCGCAGCTCATCTGCACCAGGCTGTCGAACCCGCGACGATTGCGCCACGGGCCGCTCCAGCCGAAGGCATTGAGGCCGACGTCGATCAGTCCGGGGGCCAGCGCCTGCCACTCAGCCGCCGTGTAGCCCAGGTGTTCCAGGGCATCGGCGCGGTAGCCGTGGATCAGCATGTCGGCGTCCTTGAGCAAGCCCTCGAACACCTGGCGATCGTCGCTGCGCTTGAGGTCCAGACGGGCGCAGCGTTTGCCCAGGGTCATGTCCGGCACCACTCCCGGCTCGTTCCACGTCGGTGAGTCGATGCGCAACACGTCCGCGCCCAATCCTGCGAGAAAGCGGCTGGCCACGGGACCGGCCAATACGCGGGTCAGGTCCAGCACCTTGACGCCGGCCAGCGGCCGCGCAATGGATCCGAGCCAGGGCGTTTCGCGGGCAGCGGCAAAGGTCTCGCGCTGCACCAGTGGTTCGCTGTTCACCGCCAGCCCCTGGGGGTGACGTTGCCAGTCCTGCGCGGAACGCATCTGCGCGGCGCAACCGTTGGCCTGCACAATCGCCTCTTCCAGTTCGGCGGCATTCCAGCGGGCGACTTTCCCGGCCATGTCGGCACGGTCGGCCACCTTGCCGAGTACCCGTTCGGCCGCGGCGCGATGATGGGGCGCGTTGGTGTGCAGGCGAATCCAGCCATCGGCGCTGGCGTAGTCGCCGGCGACGGCGTCCCACAGCGGCGGCACCTGCCAGCCCTGCGGGCGGATCGAGGAGGCGAACCAGAAAGACGCTAGACGTCGATCGACACTCACTTCGGGCAGGCGCCCGGTCTGTTGTTCGATCAACCGGGCCACGGCCTGGCCGGCGGCGGCGATGCTGGCGCTGGCCAGGTCAGTGACGGCGAAGGCCGAGGGCAGGGCGCCGGCCCCGTTGAAGGTCGGCGCGGTGGCGGGCAGTGCGAGTGCGGCTTGGATGGTGTTGAGCAGGTCAGTCATCTAGGGCCCTCCGTAAGAGAAGGGCCACTATAGAAGATCATCACACCGCTGTGACAACCCCGGGCACCAAGGGCAGGTCGATGCTCGCTATAAACCCGCCGTCGGCATGGTTGGCCAGGATCAGGCTGCCGCCATGGCGCTCGGCGGCACGGCGCGCAATCGCCAGGCCCAGGCCATGGCCCTGGGCGGTCTGGCCGGGCGCGCGGTAGAACGGCTCGCCGAGCTGGCTCAGGTGCGCGGCCTCGACGCCCTGGCCATGGTCGCGCACGCTGATCAGGATGCGCTCGCCCTGAAGCTGCGCCTGCAACTCGATGGGTTGTCCGGGCGGGTTGAAGCGCTGGGCGTTGCGCAGCAGGTTATCCACCGCGCGCTCGATCATGGTCGGCCAGCCCTTGAGGTGCAGGTCGGCGGCGGCGGTGAGCTGCACCGTCTGTTCCGGCGCGCTGAGCTGGGCGTCTTTTTGCAGGGTCTTGAGCAGCAGGTTGAGGTCGATGTCCTCGACGCTGGCGTTGTCGGCATCCACCCGCGCCAGCACCAGGATCTCGCTGATCAGTGCTTCCAGGCGGTCGCATTCGCGGGTCAGGCGCGGCCAGAGTTTTTCCCGTTCTTCGCTGCCGGCGCGTTCGGCCAGGGCCAGGGCGATACGCAGGCGCGCCAGCGGCGAGCGCAGTTCATGGGACACATCGCGCAGCAGTTGGCGCTGGCTGCCGATCAGGCTTTGCAGGCGGGCGCCCATGCGGTTGAAGTCGGTGGCGAGTACGCCGAACTCATCGCGCCGGTTGGCCAGGCGCGCCAGGCTGTTTTGCTGATAGGTGGCCTGGCCCAGGTCATGCACCGCGCCGCGCAGGCGGCTTAGTGGGCGCGTGATGGACAGCGTCACGAACAGGCTGAACAGGGTCAGCACCACCAGGGCAATCGCCAGGGCGCTCAATGGCCATGCCAGGCTGCTGCGGTGCCATTGGTCGAGTTCCGGGTGCGGAATACGGTAGATGAACAGGTAGGTGTCGCCGGTTTTTTCGCTGGTGTACTCGGCAGTCAGGCGCCGCCAGGGCAGAGGACCGTCCTGCCCGTCGGTCTGGCGTGCTTCAAACGCAGCGGCCCGTTTTGGAAAGGTGCCACGCACCACCGCTTCGCCGCTTTCGTTGAGCACCTGCACGTCGATGTGGTATTGGCGCTTGCGCTGTTGCAGCAGTTCCTGCGCCGCATCCTCGCCCAGGGCCTCGTACAGCTGGGTCCACTCTTCGGCCAGGTTGCTGACGCCGGGATGGCGGCTGAGAATCCAGGCGTCCTGATTGAGCATATGCCCAAGCAGTAGCGACAACCCGGCAACCAACGCGATGGCCAGCCAGAAACTGGCCAGGATGCGCCAGAACAATGAACGCACAGGAAACCCTCAAACAGGAAAAGCCCAGCGGCGCAGGGCCGCTGGGCTGGGGGAGTAACACTAGGGCATTATTGCGCTTTTTGCGGCTGTTGCGCTTTCCAGGCTTTGAATTCTCGCCATTCGGCACGACGCTGGTCCTGCTTCTTGACGATCTCGTCGAACTGCTTCTGCTGCTCGGGCGTCAGCACGGCGCGAATGCTGCTTTGGGTTTTCTTGCGGCTGGCGTCCTTCTCATCCTGCATGGCTTTCTGGTCGGCAGCCGGCATTTTGTCGAGGTACTTTTTGACCAGCTCGCGACGGCCTTCCATCTGTTCGCGCATCAGGCGGCCGATCTGTTGATGCTGTTCAGGGGTCAGGTCCAGGTCGCGCAACGGACCACCCCGGCCACGTGGGCCATGATCAGCGCCAGGGCCTGGGCCACCCATCATGTGACCTTCAGGGCCGCCCATCGGGCCAGCGCCTGGGCCTGGACCTTCCGGCATGGCGGCCATGGCAACAGCGGGCAGGGCAGTGGCGAACATCAGAGCGATAAGGGTCTTGCGCATGGTGATTCTCCTGTCTCTATTCCGGTGAGTCCGGATGTGAGTAGAGTACGGCGATCAAGGTCAACCGCTGTCAGCACAGGGTAAAGCTTCGGTAAAGACGATTTGGCGGGCGCCTGACAAAGTTGCCACGGCGAATGGCGCTACAGATAGTTCTGTGGCGAGCAGGCTTGTCTGTGGCGAGCAGGCTTGTCCTGCGTCAGGCTGCGCAGCAGCCCCAAAACGCGAGGCACAGAGGTATTCGCTGACTCACAGAGACCGGCGCGGCATTTAGAGGCTGTAGTAGTAGCCACGGCTGCGCAGCGCCACGATCCGTGGCCGACCATCCGGGTGCGGGCCGATTTTTTTGCGCAGGTTGCTGACGTGCATGTCCAGGCTGCGATCGTACAGCGTCAGCTTGCGGCCCAGGGCGATCTGCGCCAGTTCCTGTTTGTCCAGCGGCTCGCCTGGCTGGCGCAGCAAGGCTTCGAGCAAGCGGCTTTCGGAGACGGTGAGGGCAAATTCCTGCTCGTCGATGCTGACCACGCCACGCACCGGGCTGAAGCACAGGTCGCCGAGTTCGAGCTGGGTGGACACGGCGGCCGGGTGACTGCGGCGCAGCACCGCGCGCAGGCGGGCGGTAAGTTCGCGGGGGTCGCAGGGCTTGGCCAGGTAATCGTCGGCGCCCAGTTCCAGGCCGAGAATGCGGTCCAGCGGTTCGCCGCGGGCCGAGAGCATCAGCACCGGCAGATCCGGGTGGTCGTTGCGCAGTTGCTTGAGCAGTTCCAGGCCACTGCCGTCGGGCAGCATCACGTCAAGCACCACGGCGGCGGGCGCGCTGTCGGCCAGGGCTTTACGGGCGCTCAAGCCATCGTGGCAGGCCCGCACCTGGAAACCTTCCTGGCCCAACCAACTGGTCAGCAGCTCGCAGAGCTCCTGGTCATCGTCTATCAGTAACAGCTCGCTCATGACTCACTCAATTTAGCCATTGTCGACGGCGACGGTGCCCACCGCTGGCGAAGATCCCGCACAGCAGGGCGATCAGGGCGACGGCGGCGCCAGTGACAAACCACTGCTGCTGCTCGGTCAGCCAGCGGCTCAAGGCCCTGCCCTGGGTTTCTTTAAGCTGCTGGGCCAGGCGTTGGTTCTCCTGGCGCAAACGGCTCAGTTGAGCGCTTTCACGGCTGGTGTCCGCGGTTTGCAGTTGCCTGCTCAGTTCTTCACGCAGCCGTTCACTTTCTTTCAAGCGTTGCTGCAACTCGTTCATCTGGCTGCCCGCACTCAGGGACAACGACGTGGAGCTGCCGTTGTTCGAGGTTTCTTCAGCGTGGGCCGTGGCCCCGGCCATGATGACTGCCAACAGACACAACTGAGGTAAGCGCATCGGAACTCCTGATTCCACACGAATATTCAGAATGTTGTCGGCAGGTTACCGGGAATAATGAACAATTAGGAGCGCGCCGAACCGATAAGGTTCGGCGCCGCCTGAATCAAGGCAGGACTTGCTTGAACGGTTTGACGGTGACGTTCGCATACACGCCCGCCGTGACATACGGATCGGCGTCGGCCCAGGCCCTGGCATCGGCCAGGGACGCGAATTCGGCGACGATCAGGCTGCCGGTGAAACCGGCGTCGCCCGGGTCATTGCTGTCCACCGCCGGGTGTGGGCCGGCCAGTACGATCCGGCCTTCGGCTTGCAGCACTTTCAGGCGCTCGACATGGGCCGGGCGCACGGACAGGCGTTTTTCCAGCGAGTGGGCAACGTCGGTGGCAATGATGGCGTAGAGCATGTCAGTCCTCGGTTTTCGGCGTGGTGGGGTCGGTGTCATGCAGGTGGCGCGACAGGTAGATACCCTGGGCGACTAGGAATAGCACGGTCATGCCCAGGCTGCCGAAGACTTTGAAGTCGACCCAGTAGTCCTGGAACGTGAAGGCGACGAACAGGTTGGCGGCGCCGCAGAACAGGAAAAACACGATCCAGGCTATGTTCAAGCGGGTCCACACGGGCTCCGGCAGCGTCAGTGCGTGACCCATGATCCGCTTGATCAGCAGGCGGTCACCGATGAAGTGGCTGCCGATAAACGCCAGCGCGAACAGCCAGTTCACCACCGGGGCTTTCCATTTAAGGAAGGTTTCGCTGTGAAAGGCCAGGGTCAGGCTGCCGAAGACGAGGCAGGCGATCAGGGTCAGCCATTGGCTTTTTTCGAGTTTGCGCTGGGAGATAAAGATGGCGCCGTAGACCACGACAGAGCTGATGATCAGCACGGCGGTGGCGCTGTAGATGCCGCCGAAGGTGAGTTCGTGGCCGGCCAGATCGATGACCCGAGGGTCGAGTTTGTAAACGATGAAAAACAGCAACAGCGGGATGAAGTCGATGAATTGTTTCACAGTAAGAGCCAGAAGCTGGATGTGGCGGCATAATAACAAACATCCTTGGTTGCGATAGCGCCAGCTGACTTGAGGTTACAGACCCCCGTGAATGTTGATTTGCACTGCCACAGCACGGCCTCCGACGGCGCCCTGGCGCCTGCGGTACTGGTTGCGCGTGCGTTTGAAAAAGGCGTGCGAGTCCTGGCATTGACCGACCACGATACCGTCGAAGGCCTCGACGAGGCCCGCGCGACAGCCCAGAGCCTGGGCATGCAACTGGTCAATGGCGTGGAGTTGTCGTGTACCTGGGGCGGCGCAACCATTCATGTGCTGGGCTATGGTTTTGACCAGAACGCGCCGGCGTTGGTCGCCGCCATCGCCCAGTTGCACGATGGTCGCTGGCTGCGGTCCGAAGAAATAAGCCGCAAGTTGAGCCTCAAAGGCATGCCCGGTGCGCTCGATGGCGCGCGCGCCATCCAGCAGGAGCTGGGCGACAGCGGCAATGCGCCGGCCCGGCCGCACTTCGCCGACTGGATGGTGCGCGAGGGTTTCGTGAAGGACCGCGCCGAAGCGTTCCGCAAATGGCTGGGCGCCGGCAAACTGGGCGATGTGAAGCAACATTGGCCGACCCTGGAAGACACCGTGCAGACCCTGCGTGCTGCCGGGGCCTGGGTCAGCCTGGCGCATCCCTGGCATTACGATTTCACCCGCAGCAAGCGTCGCAAGCTGATTGGCGACTATATGGGGGCCGGCGGCCACGCGATTGAAGTGGTCAACGGGCATCAACCCGCCGATCAGGTGGGCAGCCTGGCGATCCTTGCCCGCGAATTTGGTCTGCTGGTCAGTGCCGGCAGTGATTTCCATGGCCCAGGCGGCTGGTCCGAGATCGGCGAGTACCGCGCCATCCCGGAAGATTTGCCGCTGTTGTGGGGGCGATTCAAGCATGACCCCATTATTGCCACCGTCTGAACAGGTAGAGCACGTGAGTCAATTCTTCCAGATTCATCCGGAAAACCCCCAGGCGCGCCTGATCAAACAGGCGGTCGAGATCATCCGCGCCGGCGGTGTGGTGATCTATCCCACGGATTCGTCCTACGCTATCGGTTGTCAGATCGGCGACAAGAGTGCGGTCGAGCGTGTAAGACGCCTGCGTGACCTGGACAAGAACCACAACTTTGCGCTGATCTGCAGCGACCTGTCCCAACTGGGCCTGTTCGCCAAGGTCGACACCGGCACCTTCCGCCTGCTCAAGGCCCATCTACCCGGGCCCTACACCTTTATTCTCAACGCCACCCGCGAAGTACCGCGCCTGTTGCTGCACCCGAAGAAACGCACCATCGGCCTGCGCGTGCCCGAGCACCCGATTGCCCTGGCGCTGCTGGCCGAGTTGGGCGAGCCGCTGATGAGCGTGTCGTTGATCATGCCCGGCGACACCGAACCGCTGGAAGACCCCTACGAAATGCGTCAGCTCCTGGAAAAACAGGTGGATCTGATCATCGACGGCGGCTTCGGCGGCGGCAAGGCGTCCACCGTGATCAACCTGGCTGAAGGCGAGCCGCAAGTGGTGCGGGTCGGTTGCGGCGACCCGACGCCCTTCATGGTCGAGGCCTGAATGTCGGCCGTGGAAACCGCCGATCCCCAGGCGGGCGCCCAGCAGGAACTGCCATTTGCCATGGTCTACGGCCAGGCCGTGATGGAAATGCCGCTGGACCTGTACATCCCGCCGGACGCCCTGGAAGTGTTCCTTGACGCTTTCGAAGGCCCGCTGGACTTGCTGCTGTACCTGATCCGCAAGCAGAACATCAACATCCTCGACATCCCGGTGGCGGAAATTACCCGCCAGTACATGGGCTATGTCGAGTTGATGCAATCGGTTCGCCTGGAGCTGGCCGCCGAGTACCTGGTGATGGCCGCCATGCTTGCCGAGATCAAGTCGCGCATGCTGCTGCCACGTTCCGAAACCGTCGAGGCCGAGGAAGACGATCCGCGCGCCGAGCTGATCCGCCGCCTGCAGGAATACGAACGCTTCAAGGCCGCCGCCGAAGGCATCGATGGCCTCAGCCGCGTGGGCCGTGACGTGGTGGTACCCAAGCTGGACGCGCCCGAGGCCCGCGCGCGCAAGCTGCTGCCGGACGTGAGCCTGGAGGAATTGCTGATGTCCATGGCCGAAGTGCTGCGCCGTGGCGACATGTTTGAAAGCCACCAGGTCAGCCGCGAGGCACTGTCGACCCGCGAGCGCATGAGCGACGTGCTCGAGCGCCTCAAGGGCGGCGGGTTTGTGCCGTTTGTCGAGCTGTTCACCGCCGAGGAGGGGCGCTTGGGTGTAGTGGTTACGTTCATGGCGATCCTCGAGCTGGTCAAGGAATCCCTGGTCGAGCTGGTGCAGAATGAGCCTTTTGCGGCTATCCACGTGCGGGCGCGAGCCGAATAAAGAGCTGAATCGATGAATCTGACTGAACCCCGTGAACTGGCGCCGCTGCTGGAAGCCTTCCTCCTGGCCTCGGGCAAGCCGCAATCTCTTGAGCGCCTGTTCGAACTCTTTGAAGAGGCCGAACGTCCCGAGCCGCCAGTGTTCAAGAAGGCATTGGAAATCCTGCGCAAGTCCTGCGAAGGCCGCGCCTTTGAACTGCGCGAAGTGGCGTCGGGTTATCGACTGCAGATCCGTGAGAAATTTTCCCCGTGGGTCGGCCGCCTGTGGGAAGAGCGCCCGCAGCGCTATTCACGGGCGATGCTGGAAACCATGGCGCTGATCGCCTATCGCCAGCCGATCACCCGAGGCGAGATCGAGGATGTGCGTGGCGTGGCGGTGAACAGCCATATCGTCAAAACATTGCTGGAGCGCGAATGGATCCGCATCGTCGGCTACCGCGACGTGCCCGGCAAACCGGCGATGTTCGCCACCACCAAGGTGTTCCTCGACCATTTCAACCTGAAGAACCTCGACGACTTGCCGCCCCTCGCCGAGTTGCGCGAAATGGAAGCCGAGCCGGTGCTCGATTTCGACGACGCGCCGGTCCCGGCGAGCCTGCAGGAACTGGCCGATGCCACGGCGGAGCCCGAAGAGCCCAAAGACGAAACCAGTTTCCATACCTTGCTGCTGGAGCTGGATGATATGGAGCAGGGCATCAAGACCGACTTCGATGACCTGTTGCGGGAGGGTGCCGTTGAGCCTGAATCTCCGCCGAGCACTGAGTCTCAAGCCCAGGCAGAACCCGAAGAAGACATTCTCGGCGTCGCGGCCGCTCGGGAAAAGCTTCTGGCCGCCGTTGCGGCGCTGGAACCCCCTCGTTTGAGTGACGAAGAGGCCGAAGCTCAGGCTTTGGCTGAAGCGATTGAAAACGAGCGGCGCTCTTTCGAGCCCTGATTTTCCCGCCTTCTTACCTGTTAGTTCTGACAGTTGTTCCACCCAGGTGTCCGGCGTTTACTTGCCGAACGCCATTGCGCTTGTGCCTTTTCATTCTGCGGTGGTGGAAGTCCCTCTCTGCTGATAAGGATGATCCATTATGAAAAGCACTCGTCGATACCGCTTGGCTTCATTGGGCGCGATAGCGGTAATGGGCCTGGGTACCTTGATTTCTGCTCAGGCGATTGCGGCGCCTTATAACCCGCTCAGTGGTGATATCAGCGTCAATATCATTGCCGGGGCCGCGCCCACCGGCGCTGTTGGTTTAAGTACCGGGCCAACCGGCGTGGAGCGCCCCGTGTATTTCCGCCCGGGTTCGTCTGATGCGTTATTCATCGGGGCCAGCAACACGCTGCCGGCCGGGTGCAAACCCACTGATTTCAAGGACGACGACGGCACGACTATTCCTGTCCTGGTCAAACTCGACTGTAATGGAAAGCCCTGGCAAGCCAAGCTTTCGAAGAACGGCAAAATATTCAGTGTCAAAGCTCTGCCGTGATCTAGGGTAAGGTGACTTCTGTGATAGGCGCTGGCGCAAGAATGCCGCCAGCGCTCACGGAGGATCGCCCATGAGTTCCACCAAAGACCCCTGCATCAGCATCTGCAAATTCAGCGACGACATCTGCGTCGGCTGTGGCCGCAGCAAGCGCGAAATCCGTGCCTGGAAGAAACTCGACAAGGTCGACAAGCGCACCGTGCTGGCCGAAGCCGAGCTGCGTCTGCTTGCGCTGGGCGCCACCGGTCGGCGGAAAAGCAAATGACCGTGCTCTTATCGACTACTCTGTGATGCGCAACGCGCGCCATACGCGTATGATTCTCGACCCTTTGCCGACGCAGTCGCGCAAAGCCCCGCTTTCAACACTCTTCAGGCCAGGCCTGAATCGACCCACCGGGAGGTGCTTAAGATGAACGACAAAGACCAGAACGACAGCCAGGAAATCGGCCCAGCAGGCGAAAAACTGCAAAAGGTGCTGGCGCGTATCGGCGTGGGCTCGCGCCGCGACGTCGAAGCCTGGATCACCCAGAAGCGCATCAAGGTCAACGGCGTCGAGGCCACCCTCGGCCAGCGCGTCGACTTGCACGATGCAATCACCATTGATGGCAAGGTCATCAAGCGTGAAGAGGCCGCCGAATCCGTGCGCCGTGTGATCATGTACAACAAGCCCGACGGCGAGATCTGCACCCGTGACGACCCGGAAGGCCGTCCGACCGTGTTCGACAAGATGCCCAAGCCCAAGGAAGGCCGCTGGATCAACATCGGCCGCCTGGACATCAACACCACCGGCTTGCTGATGTTCACCACCGACGGCGAACTGGCCAACCGCCTGATGCACCCGTCCTACGAGATGGACCGCGAATACGCGGTGCGTGTACGCGGCGAAGTCGACGACGAGATGATCGAACGCCTCAAGGCGGGCGTGGTGCTCGAAGACGGCCCGGCCAAATTCACCGACATCAAGCAGGCCCCCGGTGGTGAAGGTTTCAACCACTGGTACCACTGCGTGGTGATGGAAGGCCGCAACCGTGAAGTGCGTCGCCTGTGGGAATCCCAGGGCCTGGTGGTCAGCCGCCTGAAGCGTGTGCGTTTTGGCCCGGTGTTCCTCAACTCCGACCTGCCGATGGGCCGCTGGCGCGAAATGAGCCAGTACGAGGTCGACATTCTCAGCGCCGAAGTTGGCCTGACACCGGTCGCCATGCCGCAGATGAACGCCAAGAGCAAAGACAAGCTTGAGCGTATGCAGCGCAAATCGTCGCGCCCAGTGCCCCGCACCGAGCGTGTGGCCCGCACCCTGCGCCCGGCGCTGGATGCACCGGCCGCAGGCGGGCGTATCTCCCGTCAGCCGCACATCGAAGGTGAGCGTCGTCCTGTCGCGCCGTCGCGCCAGGAAGGCGAGCGTGCACCGCGCGCCCCGCGTCCTGCGCGTGGCGAAGCGCCGAGTGGCGGTCGCAGCAACCGTGGTGAAGCGGACCGTCCGGCCGACAACGCCAGCACCAAGCGCCCGGCCAAGCCGGCGGCGAACAAGCGGCCCGGCCCGAAATTGGTCGCCGACGAGCCATCGGGCAAGCGCCGTGGCGCCCCTGCGGGTTCGGGACAGCGTCCCGGGTTCGGTCGCAAGAAGCCGCAGTGATGTAAGTGCTGCATAAAAAAACGCCAACCTTCGGGTTGGCGTTTTTTTTCGATCTGAATTTGCGATGTTCTGCTAAAACGCAAACGTGCCATCAAACACCGGCTTGTCATCCAGCGCCAACACGCCGCTGGCAAAGATCAGGTCCAGGTGGTGGCTGCCTTTCTGTCCGCCGCCCAATCCCAGGTGCAACCCGCAGTGGCGCTCCTCGAAGCCTGCATTGCGTGCATACAAATCCTTGACCCCTTCGTTGGTGCCGATCCCCAGTTCCTCGACGCGACGATTGGACGGGTTGGCATTCAGGTATTTGTTGAAGTCATCGGCCAGCCCCGGCACCTCGCTGGCCACGCTGCAGATGGTCGAGTTCTCGATCCACAGCTCCAACGGAGACTCCAGCACGCCGTACTTGCGCGCAAACGGGATGGTGCTCAGAAAGGTGCCGACAAAGCGCACCTGGCCATTGATGGCTTCGCTGTGGGTGGCGATCTCGCCGGGGGCGAGGTCGTGGTTGCCGACCCCGTTGATATTGGTCCACTTCTTGATGCTGCTCATCGGCGCCTCAATGCGTGAACCGTGCTTGTCGGTGAAGCTCAGCACGTTGGCCTGGCTCATCCGCCGGATCAGCGTGGCGTTGAGGTCGGCAATGCGCTGTGGCGCGACGCTGAAGGTGTCGTAGAAGTAGTCGCCATAGTCCTTGAACAGCAGGGATTTCTTCCAGTGCTCCGCCATCACGCCCTGCAAGGCGCGGATGAAATCCGGGCCTTCGGCACGTGGGTTGGGCAGGGTCGAGGAATCATAGAGAAACAGGTACAGGTCGCAGGCTTCGATGGACTGGGCCAGGGCGTCACTGGCGGCCAGGTCCAGGCGCTGCACCTGGAAGTTGAAACGGGCGTTGCTGCCGTGGGTGATGGCCTGGGCGATGGCGTCATAGCGCTCGGTATGGCCCAGCAGCACGGTAGGGCGGCTCAGGCCTTCAAGGGCCGGGTGATGAGCGAGGTAGTAGAGAAAGTGTTCGACGGCGCGGGCCTTGTCCATGACGTGTGTCCTTCTGTGCCTTGGGTAAGGGGGCAGGTGCCGTGCACAGCACCTGCCGATTGCCTGCCGGGTGTTAGAACGGCCACATCGCGGTGCCGAACGGCACAACGGCGTCGGCTTGCATCATTTCCACGGCGGCCTCATGGGTCGGCGCTTCAAACCAATCGTCAAGTTGCAGTTCGGTTTCCAGGTCTTTTTCCAGTGCTTGCATGGTGTATCTCCTAGAGGACGTTGTTTGAGAACGCTTGCCAACGGGCTTCGCTGGCAAGTGGGATGAACCTAGGAGAGAGTGTTTCAAAATGCAAAATATTTATTGACACGGTTTCATTTGGATTTTTTCTTCGGTTTTTTTCGAAAAAAGGTTTATGCAGAAAAAACAGGCCGTTGGCTGAACCGATTCTTCAGGAGTTTCCAACCGACAATTTTTCGTAAACTGCCAAAAAACCTCGCTGTAACGCAGGCTTTCCGGGTTGTAACGATAGATTTACGGTTATGACCGGTCGTGCAGCCGTGTGCCTGGGCTGTAAGGATTGGCTGACAGATTGTCGCGCGCACCGTCCTGGGGCGTGCCGAAGCGGGCGAGCGGTGTACAATGCCCCGCGTTTTACTGTGACCGCCTCGCGTATACCACGCACAAGGCCAAGAACCGGGGGTTTACCCACCCCGATCACTCCGTCCGGCCACGAGCCTGGCGGGTTCGATTTCGTCACAGATAAAAACAAACAGGTGACGCATGACCGTTAGAACGACGCTGTACTCCTGGTGCCTGCGCTGGGGTTTGAGCGGCGCTGCTTGAGTCGGTAATTCAAGGCAGCAACCTGCATTCAACATCATCAAACCTTGCGTGAGAGCCTATTCATGAGTGAACCCCATTCCCCGTCAGGCGAGCTGAAACGCGGCCTGAAAAATCGCCACATCCAGTTGATCGCCCTCGGTGGCGCCATCGGCACCGGGCTGTTCCTGGGCTCGGCCGGCGTGCTCAAGTCTGCCGGCCCGTCGATGATCCTGGGCTATGCCATCTGCGGCTTCATCGCCTTCATGATCATGCGCCAGCTCGGCGAGATGATCGTCGAAGAGCCGGTCGCCGGCTCCTTCAGCCACTTTGCCCACACCTATTGGGGCGGTTTCGCCGGGTTCCTGTCGGGCTGGAACTGCTGGATCCTCTACATTCTGGTGGGCATGTCGGAACTGACGGCCGTTGGCAAATACGTGCACTACTGGTGGCCAGAGATTCCGACCTGGGTCTCGGCGGCGGCGTTCTTCGTGCTGATCAACCTGATCAACCTGGCCAACGTCAAAGTCTTCGGAGAGGCCGAGTTCTGGTTCGCGATCATCAAGGTGGTGGCGATTGTCGGCATGATCGCCCTGGGCAGCTACCTGCTGGTCAGCGGCAGCGGCGGCCCGCAAGCCTCGGTGAGCAACCTGTGGGAGCACGGCGGTTTCTTCCCCCATGGCGTGGGCGGGTTGGTAATGGCCATGGCGATCATCATGTTCTCCTTCGGTGGCCTGGAAATGCTCGGCTTTACCGCCGCCGAAGCCGACCAGCCACGCACCGTGATCCCCAAGGCGATCAATCAGGTGATTTACCGCATTCTGATTTTCTACATCGGTGCGCTGGTGGTGCTGTTGTCGCTGACACCCTGGGACAGCCTGCTGGCAACCCTCAACGCGTCCGGCGATCCCTACAGCGGCAGCCCGTTCGTGCAGGTGTTCTCGATGCTCGGCAGCAACACGGCGGCGCATATCCTCAACTTCGTGGTGCTGACCGCCGCATTGTCGGTGTACAACAGCGGCACTTACTGCAACAGCCGCATGCTGCTGGGCATGGCCGAACAGGGCGACGCCCCCGAAGCCCTGGCGAAGATCGACACGCGCGGCGTGCCGGTGCGCGCGATTCTCGCCTCGGCGGCGGTTACCCTGGTGGCGGTGCTGATGAATTACTTCATCCCGCAACACGCCCTGGAGTTATTGATGTCGCTGGTGGTGGCCACGTTGGTGATCAACTGGGCGATGATCAGCTATTCCCACTTGAAATTCCGCCAGCATATGAACCGCACCGGCCAGGTGCCGCTGTTCAAGGCGCTGTGGTATCCGTATGGCAATTACATCTGCCTGGCGTTTGTGGTGTTTATCCTGGTGATCATGCTGATGATTCCGGGGATTCAGGTGTCGGTGTATGCGATTCCGGTGTGGGTGGCCTTCATGGGCCTGTGCTATGGCATCAAGAACAAGCGGGCGGCGGCGACCGCAGCACTGAAGTCGTGATCGTATAAACCCTTGAATCTGGAGTCGGGCTTGTCATGCTGGTGATTTCCAACACCGTCCACCTCGCCGACGCCGAGATCGAGCTGACTGCCATTCGCGCCCAGGGCGCGGGTGGGCAGAACGTCAACAAGGTGTCGAGTGCGGTGCACCTGCGCTTTGATATTCCAGGGTCGTCGTTGCCGGAGTTCTACAAGGAGCGCCTGCTGGCGCTGCGCGACAGTCGGATTACCAGTGACGGCGTGCTGGTGCTCAAGGCCCAGCAATACCGGACCCAGGAACAGAACCGTGCCGATGCGCTGGAGCGTCTCGTGGAGTTGATCCAGAGCGCCACCAAGGTCGAGAAGAAGCGCCGGCCCACCAAGCCCACACTGGGTTCGAAAAAGCGTCGGCTGGAGTCCAAGACCAAGCGTGGCAGCATCAAGGCCGGGCGCGGCAAGGTCGATTTCTAGGCGTTGCGCGCTTCGCGGGCCTTGGGTGCCTGGCGGTAAAGGTACAGGCACAGCAGCATGCCACCCAGGGCGGCTAGCGCGGCGAACAGGAAGATCGAGGCAAAACCGAAGCCTGCCGCCACGGCTCCTGCCAGCGGGCCGGTAATGCCCAGCGACAAGTCGATAAACAGCGAGTAGGCCCCCACCGCAGCGCCACGGCTGGAGGCTGGCACCAGGTTCACCGCTTCCACGCCCAGCGCCGGAAACACCAGGGAAAACCCGAAGCCGCTCAACGCCGCGCCGGCCAGTGCCAGGTGTGCGTCCGGCGCCAGCCATAACAGCAGCAGGCCGAGAATTTCCACCGACAGGCACGCAATCGCCACGCGAAAACCGCCGATGCGGTTGATCAGGTTGCCGAACAACAGCCGCGCGCCGATAAAGCTGGCACCGAACAGGCTCAGGGCCCACACCGCGTTATCCCAATGCTGGGTGGTGTAGTACAAGGTGATAAAGGTGGCGATGGTGCCAAAGCCGATCGAGCCCAGCGCCAGTGCGCAGCCGTGGGGAAACACCCGGCCCAGTACATTCATGAACGGCAGGCGCACACCGGCCACAATCGGCACCGCTTCCTTGCGCCAGCCCAGCGCCACGCCCATCACCCCCAGCAAAATGATGCTGACGCCCATGCTCCACAGCCCGAGCTGGCTGACCAGCACTACACCCAACGGCGCGCCGATGGCCAATGCGCCATAGCTGGCGATGCCGTTCCACGAGATGACTTTGGCGGTGTTGGCAGCACCCACGCGGCCGATGCCCCAGCCGATGGCGCCCGAGCCGACCAGGCTCTCGGCGCTGCCCAGCACCAGCCGGCCGATGAACAGGCTGGCCAGGCTGAGCGCCGGAAAGCTCGCAAGCCATGCCGCAAGCAGCATGAACACACCGCTCAGGCCACAACCGGCCATGCCGATCAGCACCGCGCGCTTGCAGCCCAGAGTATCGATCATGCGCCCGGCATAAGGGCGGCTCAGCAGGGTGGCCAGGTATTGCACACTGATCACCAGCCCGGCGATGACCGCGCCATAGCCCAGCTCGCTATGAACGTAGCCCGGCAGTACGGCCAGGGGGATGCCGATGTTCAGGTAGCCGATAAAGGTGAACAGCACGATGGAAACAACTTGCAGCGTGACCGCCATGGGGCGCTGGGTATCTGGCATGGGAGAGAGTCCACTGTCGCAGCAGGTAAAGATAGGCTGCTAATGATACCGATGCTTCAGCCTGCGCAGGGCGGCGAAAGGAAAAAATCCGCAATCAGGGCTGGGCAGGGGCGAGCAGTTGCGTGGTGACCAGGGCGGCGAGGGCGTTTTCCTGGGTGCCGAAACGCTTGAGCAATAGCGCTTGCTTGTCTTCGCTGAGACGGTTCCACACTTCGACCATCTGCAAGGCAGTGTCGAGTACGGCGGCGTCGGGGGGAGTAGTGGGGGATTGATCGGTCATGGCGGGTATCTCATGGTTCAGGCAGTGTGGAAAGCGCTCACATTGCGCTTTCCACACGGTCTGGTACGGCGTCAGTCCTGGCTTTCGCTGGCCACTGGTTGTGCTTGTTTGGCTTCAGGCTGCTTCTCGCTGGCCTGTTGCGGGGTTGGCTGCTCAGTTTCGTGCAGGCTTGGGAAGGGGAGATTAGGTATCTCGTGCATCGTCGTCGCTCCTTGCAAAGTCTGTTTGTTCAATCGCAGGTGATTGCGCGCGCTCAAAAAGCCTTGGCAGGATACAGCACTGTAAATGACAAACAGACTATTAAATCGCTAGAAGGGCACCTTGCCCAGAATCATGTCGCGGTACATCACAAAGTCACCCAGCAAGCTGTAGAACGGATGCTGGAAGGTTGCCGGACGGTTCTTTTCAAAGAAAAAGTGGCCAATCCAGGCAAAGCTGTAGCCGGCAATCGGCAAGGCGATCAACAGCGCCAATGAGCCTCTGCCGATGGCATACGCCAGAATCCCGATCACCAGCGTGGTGCCGATAAAGTGCAGGCGGCGGCAGGTGCTATTGCCATGTTCACTCAGGTAATACGGGTAAAACTCAGCAAAGCTGTTGAATTTCCTGACGTTTTCCAAGATTGGCGGCCCTTTGATTGTTGTGCCGCCCAACAGATGTTCGGCGGGGAGCTTAATTGAGTCTAGAGTGATCAGTGGCAACAGCCAGTGACAATAGATGCCACTTTAGTATCCTTGGCTTCCTGGCTGCCGTTCAAGCCAGCCTAATTAAGAAGACGCCATGAGCGAACGAACAACTTCTGCAAGCTGGGCGATGGGGATAGTCAAGGCACTGGAAATGGACGGCCTGGACTGCCGTAGCCTGTTCAGGCAACTGGGTCTGGACTATGCCGCGCTGAGCGACCCCGACGCGCGTTTCCCGCAGGATTCGATGACGCGACTGTGGCAACGTGCGGTGGAGCTGTCGGGCAATCCGGCGATTGGCCTGAACATGGGCAAGGTGGTGCGCCCGGCGTCGTTTCATGTGGTGGGGTATGCGCTGATGTCCAGCAACACCCTGGCCGAAGGCTTCATGCGCCTGGTGCGTTACCAGCGCATCATTGCCGAAAGCGCCGACTTGAGTTTCAGACTCTTGCCCGAAGGCTATGCGCTGATTCTGACCGTGCATGGCGACCACCTCCCTCCCACCCGGCAAAGCGCCGAAGCGTCACTGGCCAGTGCGTTGGCGCTGTGCGGCTGGTTGACCGGGCGCACTCTGCAACCGCGCAAGGTGCTGCTGCAGGGCGCTCAGCCGGCGGATCTTGCGCCCTACAGGCAAGCGTTCCACGCCCCGCTGGAATTCGATGCGGCCTATGACGCGCTGATCTTTGAGCGCGCCGACATGGACGCGCCGCTGCCCACGGCCAACGAAGCCATGGCGCTGCTGCACGACCGCTTTGCCGGTGAGTACCTGGCGCGGTTCTCCGAAAGCCGCGTGACCCACAAGGCGCGTCAGGTGCTGTGTCGCCTGCTGCCCCAGGGCGAACCCAAGCGTGAAGTGGTGGCCCAGACCCTGCACCTGTCACAGCGCACCTTGCAGCGGCGTCTGCAGGAGGAGGGCACCAGTTTCCAGGCGCTGCTCGACGACACTCGCCGCGAACTGGCCGAGCAGTACCTGGCGCAGCCGAGCATGACCCTGCTGGAGATCGCCTACCTGCTGGGCTTTGCCGACCCGAGCAACTTCTTCCGCGCGTTTCGCCGCTGGTTCGATGCCACCCCCGGCGAGTACCGGGCGCGGCTGCTGCAGGCGTCGACGGTCAGTGACGCCAGAACGCCGGAATGCATAGAACAAACACCGTAATGATTTCCAGCCGGCCCAGCAGCATCCCCAGCGACAGGATCCACTTGGCCGCATCCGGCAGGCTGGAAAAGTTGCCGGCCGGCCCGATGGTTTCGCCAAGGCCCGGGCCTACACCGGACACGGTACTGGCAGCGCCGGTCAGCGCGGTCATCCAGTCCAGGCCCAGCAACGACAAGGCCAGGGCGATGGCGCAGATGGTGATGGCGAAGAAAAACGAAAAGGTCAGGATCGACCGCACGATCTCTTCGTCGAGGCGGTGGCCGTTGTACTTTTGTTTAATCACCGCGCGCGGGTGAATCAACTGGTTCAAGTTGGCCTTGAGCAGGATATAGGCGACCTGGAAGCGGAAAATCTTGATCCCGCCGGCGGTCGAGCCCGAGCAGCCACCGATAAAGCCCAGGTAGAAAAACAGCATCAGTGAGAAGTTGCCCCACAGGCTGTAGTCGCCCAGGGCAAAGCCCGTGGTGGTCACCACTGAGGTGACGTTCAACGCCACATGGCGCAGCGCCTCCAGCCAATGCAGGTTGGTGGTCCACCAGTACCAGGTGCCGAGCACCAGCCAGGTCACCACCAGCAAACCGAGCAGGCCCTGTACCTGCTGATCCTTGATCAGTGCCCGGCGGTTACCGCGCAAAGTGGCCACATACAGGGTGAACGGCAAGCTGCCGAGGATCATCACTACCACCGCCACCCAGTGCACGGCCGGTTGTTTCCAGTGCGCAAGGGACTCGTCGGAGGTGGAAAAGCCACCGGTGGAAATCGCCGACATCGCGTGGTTGATCGCATCGAACAAACCCATCCCTGCCCACCAGAACGCCAGGCTGCCGAGGATGGTAATGCCCACATACGCCGCCACGATCAGACGCGCCACCATGTGCGAGCGCGGCATGACCTTTTCCGAGCGGTCCGAGGACTCGGTCTGGAACAGGCGCATGCCACCAATGCGCAACAGCGGCAGAATCGCCACCGCCATGCCGATAAAGCCGATTCCGCCGAGCCAGTGCAGCAGCGAGCGCCATATCAGGATGCCTGGCGACATGCTATCCAGCCCGCTCAATACCGTGGAACCGGTGGCGGTGATGCCGGACATGCTTTCGAAAAACGAGTCGGTGTAGCTGATGTGCTGGGTCAGCAGAAACGGCAGCGCGGCGAATATGCACACCACCACCCAGCTTGTCACCGTAAGAAGGTACATGTCCCGGGGGCGCAGGTGCACATGCTCGGGGCGGCCCGGAATCACCAGGGCCAGGCCGGCGATAAAGGTGATCAGGCTGGCCCACAGGAACGAGGGCAGGTCGCCGGTGCGGTCGAAGATCACCAGGGTGGCCATGGGCACGACCATGGCGATCGCGAGGGTGATCAGGAAGATGCCGATGATGAAACCGATGATGCGTAGTGTCGGCAACGCCATGAAGTCTGCTCGGATGGTCGCGGGAGGCGCCATTCTACCTGGGGTGCAGGGCATGTAAACCGACACATGTATAAAGCACGGGTGGCTGTGCGCGTGTTCAGCATGAAGGCTTCTTAAGTGTTTCGAGAGATCGTCCATGCCGTATGAAGCCCTAACCGACACGCCGTTTATACGGCGCTTGAATGCCAATGACAGCCCGTCGCAAATGGCGCTGGTAAAACAGCTGTCCTCGCTCAACGCTCGGATCATGCAGGACCTGGCCCCTCAACCCCGCTTCGAAGACTTTGTACAGCATCGCTTCGAACAGCATTTCAATCTCACCCCTGCTGCGCAGGTGCACAGTGTGTTTGTGCAAAGCCAGGCACCCCGGCCGGAATCGCCAACATCCGAGCCAACCACACTGGAAGAAACACTGGACCTCAAAGCTCCCCTGCCCACGGTGCTGGACGCCGTGGTACAGCGCATCGTGACGGGCCAGGCATCGACCCATGCCAGCGGTGATCCCGCGTTTTTGCGCGCGTCCGAGGACGGTGGCGAACCGCAGCCCATCCCCGAGTTGACCGGCAAGGCCTTCGATGAATTCGTCGACAACCTGGCTGCGAGCCTGGCTTCCCACTACACAACCTTCATGCAGCGCTATTGGAACGAGCAGCGCGCGACCGATGCGCGCAGCCGCCGGCAGCGAGTCGTTGACAGCCGAATCGAGCAACTGCGCAACGAAGTGGCCCTGCTGAAAAATGACGGCTTGCTCACCACGGCGGACGAGGCATTGTTCGAGACGGTGGCACGCCTTCCCGATGCGCTGGCGCGCCGCGCGCTCAAGGCCTATAAACCGTGCGTGTATGGTTTGGCGCTCAAGGGCAAGGATGCCGTTAATCCGGCGCTCCACGGCGCGTTTATCCTGACCGCCCGCGACCCGCGGGATGCCGAGGTCGGCTGGGAAACAGACACGTCGGCGCCGCCGCAGGTGCGTCCTGTCGACCCTTCCAGCAACCTTGGCCTTGTGCTGTTGTGCAGCCCGGGCAACGGACTGGAAGCGTTCGATTCCCTGGCCAGTCTTGATCGCGAACTGCACCAACGCCTGAACCATCCTGTGCAATTCACTCAGCTGTCGGCCTTGATGACTCAAGAACACCAGCCCCATGCTCTGGCGCTGCACCACGAGGCGAAAACGAGCGGTCAATTTGAGTACGTCGAGTGGCTTGACTCGCCCTTCAGCCATTCACTTGAAGATCAATGCCTCAAGCTTCATGAAGACTTCGCCACGGCCGTGGCCCGCTACCAGACGCACACTGCGCAGACCGAGAGCGCACGGTTGGCCGAGAGCCTGGATCGCGTCACTGATCTTGTGCGCGCTCTGGATACGGAACGGGTGCTGGTGGCCCGCATTCAAAAGCGTGCGCAGGCTCAGCTCAACATTTTTCTTGACGGGGCGACCGACGCCGACAAGCAAGCCTGGCGAACGGCGATGCTGTCTTATTGCGATGGACTCAAAGGCCTGCCTGAGTCCGAGGGGCTGCCGTCGCTCGCCCAATTCAGTGACAAAACTGTCATGCGCGCCTACAGCAGGGCGCAGCTGAGCGCGTTGATTGAAGCGCAATGGGGTGTGCAGGCGGATCCGGATGAGATTCAGGTCCACACGCGCGCGCCTGAGGTGCCGCTGGCCCCATTCGTACCAGGCGCGCCCGCGCCTGCACCGAGGGAGTCAGGTGCGCCGCTTTATACGTATCGCCAACGCAGTCTCAGCGAACTGGCGCTTGAAAATGTTGGTGGCCTGGATTTCAACTTCACCCACTTTTCCCATCTGACCGACAAAAAAAAGCAGGCCTACACCGCCCTGAGCGTCGATCAGGTCAAGGATCTGGTGCGCACGGCCAATATTGGTAACCGCTATGACGTCTTTTTAAAGGATCGGCTGATCACCTCGCCCGAGGCCATTGCCCGCAAAAGCCATTTCGCCCGATACCTGGCGTTGCAGGTACGGATGGATGCCATCGAGGCAAAAATCGCCGGAGATTTTCTTCCGGATCATGCCGGTCGCGGCTTCAACTGGGTGCAGGTGGTGCTGGATGAGCCTGTAGACAGCGACCGGCGCCAGACCGTCGAAGCCCATCGAATCATGGTGCAAAGTTTGATGCTGCGTGGCGCGCGGGTACGTGGCGTGTGGTTGTTTCGCACGACGTCCTCGGCGGTCGCCTCCACCGTCGTTTACACGCCGCAAGCGCCAGGCGGACGGATGTTTCATGAGTATCACGACGAACGATTGTTGAAGGACTTCGTCTTCAGCAGCTCCTGGCGTGATTATCTGGTGAGCCGCGTGGAGCTGGCACAGCGCCCAAGGATCCGCGGCATCCTGCGCGGACGCGGCTCCGCGACGATGGTGCATATGCCCAGGATTGCCGACAATCTGTTCGAGGAGGCCTACGAGGCGCAGGCCAGCTTCGCGATCAATGATGCCGCTGCGCAATCGACTACCACCGGCGAAACCGACCTGTCCACCGCGATATCGGTGGGCACGGCAGCGTTCGATCTCATTACCCTGGTGTTACCGATCAAAATAATGGTGCCCATCGGCCTGGCTCGAAGCCTTTTCTCGGTGTTCAGGGCGGTGGACGCCGCCACGCTGGGAGACCGTGCCGAGTCGGCCCATCACCTGGTGCGTGCGCTGGGCGAGTTTACCGGCGCCTTGATCGACGGCGCTGTGGCCGGGTTGACCGGCGCGCGCGCCTCCGTACCTGGGGAGAGTGAGTTGAACCCGCTGATGGCCCTGAAGAAAAATCCTGCCGATGTACAGGCACTTGCCGGCTGGGAAGGCAAGGGCATCTATTACAAGGCGGTTGGCACCGAGGGTAACCGCCTGTATTTTCTCAATGAGCACAACCGCTGGTTTTCGATCCTCGACGAGGGCGGCGAAAAGGCCTGGCGCCTCAGGGATGTGCGTAAACCTCACCGTTATCACCATGACCCGATCCGCCAGGGCGCCAATGGCCGCTGGGAAGTGGGGTCGCATCCCGGCCGAGGATTGCGTGGAGGCCTTTCACCGATTGAGGCGTTAAGGACGCTCTACCCGAACCTCTCCGAGAGCCAGGCTCGCCTTGTGTTCGAGTCGTTCAATTTCCCGCGCGGGCGTGAACTGGAGCTTCAATTGAGCGCGGTTCACCACCTTGGGGCGGGCACTTTACATGACACCTTCTATCAATATCTGAGAGTGACGCCCCAGCGATTTTCGCTGCGTGTGCGTGGCGGCGAAATCCCAGGGCTGCCGCTCACGTCCATTGAGCCTGTACCAGGCCCCAGCCAGGTCCGGCGAGCCAGGCCGGCGTATGAACGAATTGCCGATTGGGGACGGTTCATAGACGCTGACGAAATGCTGTTAAAAGATGCCGACTACGGGGTCTATCAGCGGGTGGGCGGGGATCCGGCGCTCAGGGGCACCGAATACCTCAAAATCGACGAACGCTACTTTCCCATCCTGCCTGACGGCGTAGCCAGGCCGGCGCAGGCCGCCACTGTTCTTATGCACGATCCCGACATTGCGATTCGCACTTATGATCAATTTGAAACGATGCTCAGGACGGATCCCAACAGCCAGCCACGTGCAGCGACCTTCGCGAGGGCAGACGGTCGCTGGATCAACGATATTGCCCTGCCGTTCCAGAAAACCCTCGCCGCCTATGTAGGCGATGCCTGGCCCATGCTGTCCGTTTCCAGCCAGGGTGACGTGGCCCGCAGCCTGTTCAACAACGTCAACAGGCATAACCTTAGCTTTCTAGGGGTTGCGACCCTGCAGAGAGTCCTGAGGCATTGGCGTCGGGAGCGCACGCTGATTGAGGCAAAGCTGGCTGACCCGCTGCTTATGCTGCCCGTAACCCAGCGTTCGGTGAGCGGCGATTGGTCATTGCATCGTCAGCCAGGGCGGTACACACAACTCACCTTTCGTACGGATCAGGTTCGCGGCCTGCTCCAGGATGCGGTTACCCATGGCAGTCAGGAAGCGCTCAAGGCATTGATGGCCGACGTGCTTGCCCGCAACCGTTATCAGCTCATACCCGGCTACGATCAGGTGGGTGAGCTGCTGTTCAAGAACCCGGCGCATGAAACGGTGTATTGGATGCAGGTGCGCAGCGCGTTTGGCCATGCAGTGGGCAGCCGTGCGAGCCAGGCGGCGCCGAGAGCTTCGCTGATGACTGCGCAGGCCCGCAGCGCTCCCTTGGTGCCGCTGATCGGCGGCATTCAGTTGAGCTTCGAGGGACGCGCCCCGCTCATCTACGTGATTCGGATCTGACACAACAGGCCCGCACGCAAAAAAAATGCCCCGAACCAGTCGGGGCATTTTCAGTGTGGTGCAACCATCACGCGTCTTGTTTAGAACTCGTGATCAGCACTGTCCGGGTTCAGGTCGCTGATACCCAGCTTGCCGGCAGCGGCTTCGATCGAACCGGTCTGCTTGACCAGCGCCGCAATGGCGTCACGTACGATCTGGTTGCCCGCATCGTTACCGGCGGCGATCAACTGGTCGTAGTGCTCGCCTTTGCCGGCGTGGTCAACCATGACTTGGATCTTGGCTTCGGTTGCGGCCAGGTCGGCCTTCAGTGCAGTGTCGGCAGCCGGGTCAGCCTTAGCCACCAGGGATGACAGGCTCGGGCCGGTCATCTGGGTGCCGTCGACACGGGTGTATTCGCCCAGGTAGACATTGCGGATGCCCTTGGCGTCGTAGAAGTGCGAGTTGTGGGTGTTGTCGCTGAAGCAATCCTGTTCGTCTTCCGGCGAGTTGGCCTCCAGGGACACCTTCATGCGCTCACCGGCCAACTCGCCCAACGACAGACTGCCCATGCCGAACAGCATTTTGCGCAGGCCGTCGGTGGCAGGTTCGCTCTCCAGGGTGGCGCGGTAGTTGTCTTCGACGTTGGGCTTCCAGTTGCCGACCATTTCTTCGAGGTCGCTGACCAGCAGCTGGGTCACCGAACGCAGGTAGGTGCGACGGCGCTCGTTGTGGCCGCCGGTGGCACCGTCGCCGGTCAGGTAGTCCGACGCCGGGCGGTTGCCAGCGCCTGGGCCGGTGCCGTTGAGGTCCTGGCCCCACAGCAGGAATTCGATGGCGTGGTAGCCGGTGGCGACGTTGGCTTCCGAACCGCCCAGCTCATTGAGGCTGGCGAGCTTTTCCGGGGTGATGTCTTTGACGTCGACCTTGTCTTCGCCGACCTGGATTTCGTTGTTGGCGATGATGTTGGCGGTGGCGCCCGGGTTGCCCAGGGCGTGCTCGTAGGATTTGTCGGTGTAGTCGATCAGGCCTTCGTCCAGGGGCCAGGCGTTCACCTGGCCTTCCCAGTCGTCGATGATGGTGTTGCCGAAGCGGAACACTTCACTCTGCAGGTACGGCACGCGGGCGGCGACCCAGGCGGTGCGCGCGGCTTTCAGGGTTTGCTCGTTCGGATTGGCAAGGAACGTGTCGACGGCGGTCTGCAGGGTTTTTGCCGTGGACTCGGCATCGCTGTATACCGCAAACACCATGTCAGCGTAATGCGCGACCACAGCCTTGGCGGCCGCTTCGTCGACGTTGCCTGCCGCTGTGGCAGCCGCTGGAGCGGTGGTGCTGGCAGCCGGGGTCGGCGCCTGGGGTGCTGCGGCCTTGTCTTTACCTTCGCCGCAACCGGCAAGAGAAATGGCAATAGCCAGCAGACTGGCGGTGGCCAGGGGCATACGAATCATGGCGAACATCCTGCTTCGAGTGTTGATAGGGCACGCGGGGGCGCGCAAAAACTGCGACATAATGCGAAAGATTTGCATTTTGTGTAAAGGGTTATACGAGGGAAACATCAAGTATCGATTTCTTAACCTAAGGAATCACCACCCGATTGCGCTCCAATTGCTTCAGGTAAGCCGCCAGTTCCCGCGCCGGCAGCGGTTTGCTGTAGTGATAACCCTGACCTTCGTGGCAACCCTCGGCGATGATGTAGGCCTCTTGCTCGGCAGTTTCCACACCCTCGGCGATCACCTGCATGCCCAGGCTTTTGCCCAGTTGGATTATGGCGCGCACGATGGTGGCGTCGTCATCGTCGTCCAGCAGGTCCTGAACGAAACTCTTGTCGATCTTGATCTTGTCCAGCGGCAGGCTCTTGAGGTAACTCAGGGATGAGTAGCCGGTGCCGAAGTCGTCGATGGCAATCAGCGCGCCGGAGCGGCGCAGGCTCAGCAGGTGCTGGGCGGCGGTGCTGATGTCTTCCATCAGGCCGGTCTCGGTGACTTCCAGTTCCAGGCTGCCGGGCGGCAAGCGATAGACCTGCATCAGGTTGTTGACCACGCGCGGCAATTCGCTGTGGTGCAACTGCACAGTGGACAGATTGACCGCCATGCGCAGCTCGGTGAGACCTGCGTCATGCCATTCGCGCAATTGCCGACAGGCCTGGTCCAGCACCCACTCGCCGATCGGAATAATGGTGCCGTTCTGCTCCGCCAGCGGGATAAACAAATCGGGCGGTACCAGGCCGTGCTCCGGATGCTGCCAGCGGATCAACGCTTCCACACCGACCACGCGGTGGTCGCGGTAGCTGATCTGCGGCTGGTACACCAGGTAAAACTGCTCGCGGCCCAGGGCGTCGCGCAGGTCTTTCTCCAGCTCGCGGCGGCGGCGCATTTCACTGTCGACACTGGCGATATAGAACTGGTAACGGTTGCGCGAGCGGGTCTTGGCCAGCGTCATGGTCTGTTCGGCTCTTTGCAGCAGCTTCTCGGTGCTGTCGCCGTCTTCCGGGAACAGCGTGATGCCGATGGTGGCACGCAGGCGGATGTGATCGTGTTCGAGGGCGAACTCTGCTTCGAGGTCATCGAGAATGCTTTGCGCCAGTTCGGCGGCTTCATAAGGCTGCTCGATGTCAGCCTGCACCAGCGCAAACTGGTCACCGCCCAGGCGCGCGAGGGTGCCGAGCCGTCCGCTGTGGGCGCGCAGGCGGTCGGCCAGGGCCAGCAGTAATCGGTCACCGGCCTGGTAGGTGTACTGTTCGTTTACACTTTTGAAGTCGTCCAGCCCTACGCAAAGCACGGCCACGCAGCGTTGTCGGCGGCCGGCGTCAATCAGGATCCTGTCCAGTTGCTCCTGCAGCTTCTGGCGGTTGGGCAGGCCCGTTAGAAAGTCGTATTGGGCCATGCGCAGCAGGCTGCTTTCGGCTTCGTGGCGCAAATGGGTGTTGCGTTCGATGGATTCGAGCAACTGGTTGGCGGTATTGATCCACAGCCCCAGCTCGTTACGTTCATGGCCCTTGAGCTGAGGGATCTTGTGTTCGCTGGGCCGGTCGGGATTGATCGATGTCAGGTGTTCGATGATCCGCGACAGCGGCCGGGTCAGCATCCAGTGATACACCAGGTACAGCACCAGCCCCATGGCCAGCGCACGCAGCACGCCGGAAATAAAGATGATCACCGAGCTGACCAGAAAACCCTCGCCATAGGTGGCGGTGTCGAGGGTGATGCTCAGGTCTCCGTAATACTCGCTGTAAGGGCCTTTGCCGACCAGTGACGTGGTGAATGAGCGTTCCTGACCCAGAATCAGGTCGGTCAACCAGCGGCTGGCGGATTGCTCCAGTGGGCGGCTTTTTTCCGCGAGCATGGTCTCGTTGGGGTGGCCGATGGAGGCCGTGCGCACCGCTTCGTCCTGAAACAGTCCTTCGATCACCTGCATACCCATTTCGCGGTCCAGGCTGTAGACGGCCTGGGTGGACGGGTCGCGAAACATGTCGAGGATGCGCTGGGCATCGCCGGCGACGGCCTGGCGCGTCTTGTAGGCATCGAAAACGATCTGCGCCACGCTCAGCGCCACGCCCACGATCAACGCCGACAGCAGCACAACCCGTAGCAACTTCACCGACAAGCTGTTTTTGAGTTCCAGCTTCAAAGGGGCATTCCTTGTCTCATGCGGGTGGCCTTCAATATGCCATGAGTATTGGCAATCCACGCATGGCAGTCAAAGGAACATTCGGACGGGGCAACCGGAAGAGGCTGAAGGAGGGGAGGCAGGGAAGAGGGCGGATGACATCCGCCGCTCTCTGATACGGCGCTTGGGCGTGAGACCCGCGCGCGCAGGTCAGCTTTATTACGAGTTGTACGTAATCTGCATGGAGTTGGCTTTGTGTGTGTCTTCGCCGATTTTGCCCTGCTCCTGATCTTGACCTTGCTGTTGCTGATCCATCATCTTGCTCATCATGTCCATGCCTTTTTCCAGCATCGGCATGATCGCTGACATAGCCGACATACCCATCGATATAGGATCCATTACGAACTCTCCTGCATGAAATGAGAGAGTTATTTCTCTCACTGTCTGCGTGGCAAATTGTTGCCGCCGAGTTCCATGCATCCCGCATCCTGCTCAGTATTGTCGCCCACAAAAAAGCCCGGCAATTGCCGGGCTCTTTATCCTGCAAGCGTTACTCAGGCAGTGAAGGTCTTGCCTTCGAACTGCTCGGCCACGAACTTCCAGTTGACCAGGTTCCAGAACGCTTCCACGTACTTTGGACGCACGTTGCGGTAGTCGATGTAGTAGGCGTGTTCCCACACGTCGCAGGTCAGCAGCGGGGTGTCGCCGCTGGTCAGCGGGTTGCCGGCGCCAATGGTGCTGGCCAGGGCCAGGGAACCGTCAGCCTTTTTCACCAGCCAGCCCCAACCGGAACCGAAGGTGCCGACGGACGTCTTGGTGAACTCTTCCTTGAATTTGTCGAAGGAACCGAAGGCTGCGTTGATGGCTTCAGCCAGTGCGCCGGTCGGTTGGCCGCCGGCGTTTGGCGCCAGGCAGTTCCAGTAGAACGTGTGGTTCCAGACCTGAGCGGCGTTGTTGAAGATGCCGCCCGAAGAAGAGGTGACGATTTCTTCCAGGGTCTTGCCTTCGAACTCGGTGCCAGGCACCAGGTTGTTCAGGTTCACGACATAGGTGTTGTGGTGCTTGTCGTGGTGGTACTCCAGGGTTTCCTTGGAGATATGCGGCTGCAGGGCATCGTGTGCGTAGGGCAGCGGCGGCAATTCGAAAGCCATGATGATTCTCCTAATCAGGTCAGTTGCGGTGAGCGCAAGGCCGATCACGGGCGGCCAAACAAGCGCCGGGGAGTTTGTACTCTTTGCGGCGCAGGGGCAGGATCATAGCACCGGGGGTGCGGCAAAACCACGCAACAACTGTGTGGGATAGAGGTTCCAGAGCCTTTCGAAATAACTTCAGGGCATGCTTATTAATGAGTAGGCCACGCTGAACATCATCACGGCCACCAAGAGGTCCAACAGCCGCCAGGTTGCCGGGCGCGCCAGCCACGGCGCCAGCCACGCGGCGCCGAGCGCCAGGGTGGCGAACCACAGGAATGAAGCGCTCGCGGCCCCGGCCACGAACGCCGCGGGTGCCGCCTGTTGCGCGCCCAGTGAGCCGATCAGCAGCACCGTATCGAGGTAGACGTGGGGGTTGAGCAACGTCACCGCCAACGCGCTGAGCATCACCGCGCGCAGTGAGCGCGCGTTGAAGCCTACGTCCTGGTCCAGGCTCTGTTTCGAAAACGCGCGACGCAAGGCGAGGGCGCCGTACCACAACAGGAATGCTGCGCCGCCCCAGCGTGCAATCGCCAGCAGCAGCGGGTTCTGCGCCAGCACCGTGGCCAGGCCGAACACCCCGGCTGCGACCAGGAGCGCGTCGCACACGATGCACAGCGCCGCTACCGGCAGGTGATGTTCACGGCGCAGGCTTTGCGCCAGCACGAAAGCGTTCTGCGTGCCGATGGCCATGATCAGGCCGAGGGCGATCAACAGCCCGTTCACATAACTTTGCCACATAGGGTTTACTCCGCGTCCGCCGCCAACTGCCGCAGCACCTGCAAGGCGCGTTGCGCATCGGCGCGGCCGACGAACAGGTGGTCGTGGTAATAACCGGCGATCACGTTGCAACTGATCCCGGCCTGGCCCAAGGCGCCGGCGAAGGCGGCGGTCAACCCCACCGCTTCGAGTGCCGAGTGCACGTTCAGGGTGATCCACGCGGCCACATAGTCGAAGGCCAGCCCGGCCTGTTCGGCTTGCTGGCGCTCCACGATCAAGGTCAAGCCTTGCTGTTCGCGAAAGCTGCCGATTACCTCGCAACCGGCAGGAATGCGGTTATCGGGGAGGGTGCAGAACACGTAGTCGCCGTCATTCAGATGAGGGCTCATGCTGCGCAGCAGGGTCGCCAGGGTGGTTTCGCCAGCCATGTGAAGGTCCTTGTTAAAGAGAGGCAATGCTGGCTATTTTCATCGGATGGGCTGTATAAGAAAAACCAATATTGCTGATCGCTCATTAGAGAAACTGATGTTCGACTATAAATTGCTGTCCGCCCTCGCAGCGGTGGTGGAGCAGGCCGGCTTCGAGCGTGCCGCGCAGGTACTGGGGCTGTCGCAGTCGGCCATTTCCCAGCGCATCAAGCTGCTCGAAGCGCGTGTCGGCCAGCCGGTGCTGGTGCGGGCCACGCCGCCTACGCCCACCGAGATTGGTCGACGGCTGCTCAACCATGTGCAGCAGGTGCGGCTGCTGGAGCGCGACCTGCAGGGCCAGGTGCCCGCCCTGGACGAGGAGGGCATGCCCGAGCGCCTGCGTATCGCGCTGAATGCCGACAGCCTGGCCACCTGGTGGGCCGAGGCTGTCAGCGACTTTTGCGCCGAGCAGCATCTGTTGCTCGACCTGGTGGTGGAAGACCAGACCGTCGGTCTCAAACGCATGCGCGCCGGTGAAGTGGCGGCCTGCATCTGCGCGAGTGAACGCCCGGTGGCCGGTGCGCGCAGCCTGCTGCTCGGCGCCATGCGCTACCGCGCGCTGGCCAGCCCGGCCTTTATCGCGCGGCACTTTCCCGCCGGGGTAAAGGCCGAGCAACTGGTGCGCACACCGGCACTGGTGTTTGGTCCGGATGATTTCCTGCAACACCGTTACCTGGCTTCCCTCGGCGTGGATGGCGGTTTTGAGCACCATTTATGCCCATCCTCTGAAGGGTTTATCCGTCTCACCGAAGCCGGCCTGGGCTGGGGCCTGGTGCCGGAACTGCAGGTGCGCGACTCGTTGCAGCGTGGCCTGTTGGTCGAGTTATTGCCTGATAAGCCCATTGATGTGCCGTTGTACTGGCATCATTGGCGCAGCGGCGGGCAACTGTTGGGCCTGTTGACCGAGCATCTGGCCCGGTCATGCGGGCAATGGCTGGTGCCGTTGGAGGGATGACGGGCGTCAAGGTAGCAGCGATGAAAAACGAAAGAACACGGAGTAATACATGAAGATTCTGGTCACCGGCGCAAGCGGCTTCATCGGCGGTCGCTTTGCGCGCTTCGCCCTGGAGCAGGGTCTGGACGTGCGGGTCAACGGGCGGCGCGCCGAAAGCGTGGAGCACCTCGTACGGCGCGGCGCCGAGTTTATCCAGGGTGATCTGAGTGATGCCGAACTGGTGCGCCATCTGTGCCGGGACGTCGAAGCGGTGGTGCATTGCGCCGGCGCCGTCGGGTTGTGGGGCAAGTACCAGGACTTTCATCAAGGCAATGTGCTGGTGACCGAAAATGTCGTCGAAGCCTGCCTCAAGCAGCGGGTCGGGCGCCTGGTGCACCTGTCTTCGCCATCGATCTACTTTGACGGGCGCGACCACCTGGGCCTGACCGAAGAGCAGGTGCCCAAGCGCTTCAAGCATCCGTACGCCGCCACCAAGTACCTGGCCGAGCAAAAAGTCTTCGGCGCCCAGGAATTCGGGCTCCAGGTGCTGGCCCTGCGTCCGCGATTCGTCACCGGCGCGGGCGACATGAGCATCTTCCCGCGTTTGCTGAAGATGCAGCGCAAGAACCGCCTGGCGATCGTCGGCGATGGCCTGAACAAGGTCGACTTCACCAGTATCCACAACCTCAATGAAGCCTTGCTCAGCGGTTTGCTTGCCACCGGTTCCGCGCTGGGCAAGGCCTACAACATCAGCAACGGCACGCCGGTGCCGGTATGGGATGTGGTCAACTACGTGATGCGCCAGATGGAAATGCCCCAGGTGACCCGTTATCGGTCCTACGGTTTGTCCTACAGCGTGGCGGCGCTCAACGAAGCCTTCTGCGCGATGTGGCCCGGGCGCCCGGAGCCTGCGTTGTCGCGCCTGGGCATGCAGGTAATGAACAAAGATTTCACGTTGGACATCAGTCGGGCGAGGCATTATCTCGACTATGAGCCCAAGGTCAGTCTATGGACCGCCCTCGACGAGTTCTGCAGTTGGTGGAAGGCCCAGGATCCGGGGCTTAAATAAGCTCACAACCAGCAACATATCGGGAACCGAATTTACGGTTCCGGGTCGATCAGTGCGGCGGGCGCGCGGTTTATACTCGCGTCGCTCGGCTTGCCAGCCATCTCACCGATTCAGGGTTGATTCATGCGTAACGATGCCAACGACGATTTCGACAATGTTCCCAGCCTGCGGGCCGATACCGGGGACGATGATGATTTCGTGCCGACGCCCGCCACGTCCGTACGCTCGCGGCCCGCGCCCGTGGTCAAGGTCAGGAGCGCCAGCACCGGGCCGTTGTGGGCGCTGGTCGGCGCGCTGCTGATCGCGTTTGCCGGCCTTGCCTGGTGGAGTTTCCAGCAGATCTCCCTGATGGGCCAGCAGTTGGTTGCCACCCAGGAAAGTTTCGCGCGCATCAGCGAGGAAGCGGCGGGGCGCCTGCAGGATATTTCCGGCAAGGTGGTGGCCAGCGAAGCCAACGTCAACACCGGCAGCGAAGCGCTCAAACAGCAGATCAAGCAGTTGGAAACCCAACTGCTGGAGCAGGGCAAGCAACAGGTCGGCGTGGCCGGCCAGGCTACCGAGCTGGACAAGCGCCTGGCGCAGATGACTGCCAGCACCACTGAGCTGGCCAGCGCCAATGCCGCATTGCAGGGCCAGGTGCAGGCGCTGACGGATGCCGTGGCGACGCTCAAGGCGGCGCAGGGGGATGCCGGCAAGCGCGATGCCGAGCTCCGGGAGCTGGCGGCTGATGTAGCTGCGTTGAAAAAGCAGGGCAACCCGACGGCCGCCATTGCCCGCCTTGAGCAGGACATGGTTGTGCTCAAAAGCGCGCAGGAAAACCAGCCCGCCAACGTCGATGCGCCGACCAACAAAGAGTTCGACGTATTCCGTATCCAGACCACGCGCAATATCACCACCCTGCAGAGCCAGGTACAGACCCTGAGTCAGCAGCTCAACGCGCCGCGAGGCGGTCAGTGACCTGATGGGTCAGCGGTGAATCGCCCAGCGAGCTGGAGCCTCTGTGGTGAGCGGGCCTGTTGTGGCAAGCAGGCCTATTGTGATGAGCAGGCCTGTTGTGGTGAGCGGGCTTGCCCTAATGCCGTTCAGTTAAGCGCAGATTCCCTGTGGCGAGCAGGCTTGTCCTGCGTTGGGCGGCGCAGCAGCCCCAAAGCCAGGCGCTGAGCCGTATCAGGTACACCGCATTTTGCTCGATGGGGGCGCTTCGCACCCCAACGCGGGGCAAGCCCGCTCGCCACAATAATCCCACACATTTTCCTTAACTGAACGGCATTAGGGCTTGCCCCGCGTTGGGCTGCGTAGCAGCCCCCAAATCAAAAAAACGTGATGTACATATCCGTTTCTGCGGTAACGACGACTTGGGGTTCCGCTCTTACAGCGAGTCACTTTTTGAAGAGCGCAAAAAGTAACCAAAAACGCTTCGCCCCAACACTCGGCACCTCGCCCAGGTTCGGCCAGCGTGTTTGACGGGGCGCCTCAGATCAAGATCAAAGGCGCGGCGGCCTGAGAGCCGACCGATAGGGGGAGTGTGAACGGCGATCAAATGTGGGAGTTGCGGTGCGACGATTCGACTTGCCTGAAACTTCAGGCTTAAAATCAAAAAATTATTTGTGGTTGATCAGCGCAGGCTTGCTCCCTCCCTGGATTGCGGTCAAATTCAAGAGTGTCACCAGTCTGTGACATTTACCTTCCGCTTCGTTACTTGCCCCTTTTGCGCCCTTGTTTAGACTCCGGTCATCCCACAAAAAATAATAAGGGCCACCCATGACCACGCAACCACTGCCTGCCAGCAGTTGGCTGAACGCTCCTGCCCATCACGCCTGGCTTGCCGCCGAAGGCCAGCGCCTGCTGTCATTCGCCAAGGCCTCACGCCTGCCTGACGGTTTTGGCAACCTCGACGACAAAGGTCAACTGCCGGCCGACGCTCGCGCTGAAACCATGAACACTGCCCGCATGACCCACAGCTTCGCCATGGCCCATGCCATGGGGTTACCCGGCTATGCCGAACGGGTGGCACACGGTGTCGCAGCCTTGAGCGGCCCGTTGCGCGACGGCGAGCACGGTGGCTGGTTCGCCGCGGCCAATGCCTGCGATGGCAATACCGGCAAGGCCGCCTACCTGCATGCGTTCGTTGCCCTGGCGGCCAGCTCGGCCACGGTGGTCGGTGCACCCGGCGCGCAGAACCTGCTCAACGACGCGATCCACATCATCGATCAGTTCTTCTGGAGCGAAGAGGAGGGCGTGATGCTCGAGTCCTTCGCCCGAGACTGGAGCGGCGTCGAGGCTTATCGGGGCGCCAACAGCAACATGCACGCCACCGAAGCCTTCCTCGCCCTGGCTGATGTCACCGGCGACACCCGCTGGCTGGACCGCGCGTTGCGTATCGTCGAACGGCTGATCCACACCTTTGCGGCCGGCAAGCAGTTCATGGTGATCGAGCATTTTGACGCGCACTGGAAACCGCTGCCTGCGTATAACGAAGACAACCCCGCCGACGGCTTTCGTCCCTACGGCATCACGCCTGGCCATGGGTTCGAGTGGGCACGGCTGCTGTTGCACCTCGAGGCCGCGCGCCTGCAAGCCGGGTTGGCCACGCCTGACTGGCTGCTGAGCGACGCCAAAGGCCTGTTCGCCAGCGCCTGCGAATACGCGTGGGCCGTGGATGGGGCGCCGGGCATTGTCTACACGCTGGACTGGAACCATCGCCCGGTGGTGCGCGAGCGCCTGCACTGGACCCATGCCGAAGCCAGCGCCGCTGCCCAGGCCTTGCTCAAGCGTACCGGTGAGCTGCATTACGAAATTTGGTATAGACGCCTCTGGGAGTTCTGCGAAACTCAGTTCATCGACCGCGTCCACGGCAGCTGGCACCACGAACTCAGCCCGCATAACCAGCCCGGCAGCAGGATCTGGGGCGGTAAACCGGACCTGTACCATGCCTGGCAGGCGGTGGTGCTGCCTGCACTGCCGTTGTGGCCGAGCATGACGACCGCTTTGGGCGCCGGGCGCTATGTCACCAAGTGGTGACATTTGTGCATCCCTTTGTTACCTGCACTTGAAAAATCCATGTTTAAACTCCGTGCAGCGCAAGCTCTAGACTTGCATGCATAACAACAAGAAAAGGTATTGTGATGAACGCGATTAATCGCCTCGCTCTAGCTGTTTCCGTTGCCTCTTTGTTTCCCCTCAGTGTATTTGCCGCCGACTCCAAAGGTACGGTTGAAGTCGTGCATTGGTGGACCTCGGGCGGTGAAAAGGCGGCTGTGGATGTCTTGAAGGCCCAAGTCGAGAAAGACGGCTTTACCTGGAAAGACGGTGCCGTCGCAGGTGGCGGTGGCGCCACTGCCATGACCGTGCTGAAAAGCCGCGCGGTGGCCGGCAACCCACCAGGCGTTGCCCAGATCAAAGGTCCCGACATTCAGGAATGGGCGTCCACTGGCTTGCTCGACACCGACGTCCTCAAGGACGTGGCCAAGGAAGAGAAGTGGGATTCCCTGCTCGATAAAAAAGTCTCCGATACCGTGAAGTACGACGGTGACTACGTGGCCGTTCCGGTGAACATTCACCGCGTGAACTGGCTGTGGATCAACCCGGAAGTCTTCAAGAAAGCCGGCATCACCAAAAACCCGACCACCCTCGAAGAATTCTACGCAGCCGGCGACAAGCTCAAAGCTGCGGGCTTCATTCCGCTCGCCCATGGTGGCCAGCCTTGGCAGGACAGCACCGTATTCGAAGCCGTGGTCCTGTCGGTGATGGGCCCGGAAGGCTATAAGAAAGCTCTGGTTGACCTCGATAACGCGGCGCTGACCGGTCCGGAAATGATCAAGTCGCTCACCGAGTTGAAGAAAGTCGCGACCTATATGGACGTCGACGGCAAAGGCCAGGACTGGAACCTCGAAGCAGGCAAGGTCATCAACGGCAAGGCCGGCATGCAGATCATGGGTGACTGGGCCAAGTCCGAATGGACCGCCGCCAAGAAAGTCGCCGGCAAGGACTATGAGTGCGTAGCCTTCCCGGGCACCGACAAGGCCTTCACCTACAACATCGACTCCCTGGCCGTGTTCAAGCAGAAAGACAAAGGCACTGCGGCCGGTCAGCAGGACATCGCCAAAGTCGTGCTGGGTGAAAACTTCCAGAAAGTGTTCAGCATCAACAAGGGTTCAATCCCTGTGCGCACCGACATGCTCACTCAAATGGACAAGCTGGGCTTCGACGCCTGTGCCCAGACCGCTGCCAAGGACTTCCTGGCAGACGCCAAGTCCGGCGGCCTGCAGCCAAGCATGGCGCACAACATGGCCACCACCCTGGCGGTGCAAGGTGCGTTCTTTGACGTCGTGACCAACTACATCAACGACCCGAAAGCCGACCCGGCCGACACGGCCAAGAAGCTTGGTGCTGCGATCAAGTCGGCCAAGTAACGCTTAGCTGCTGGTCCTTGTGAGGGGAAACCCCCTGACCCCTCACAAGGCTTGTTTGTGTAGTCCCTTTTTCCTGTACTGGATTTTCCCATGAGTTCTGTTGCTGTGTTCAGCAAGGCCTCGCCGTTCGATGCACTGCAGCGCTGGCTACCCAAACTGGTGCTGGCGCCGAGCATGTTCATCGTTCTGGTGGGCTTCTATGGCTACATCCTGTGGACGTTTGTACTGTCGTTCACGACCTCTACGTTCCTGCCCAACTACAAGTGGGCGGGTCTTGCGCAGTACGAGCGGTTGTTCGACAACGATCGCTGGTGGGTCGCAAGCAAGAACCTGGCGCTGTTTGGCGGCATGTTCATCGGTATCACCCTGGTAATCGGCGTGACCCTGGCGATCTTCCTCGACCAGAAAATCCGCCGCGAAGGGTTCATCCGCACTATTTATCTGTACCCGATGGCGCTCTCGATGATCGTCACCGGTACCGCCTGGAAATGGCTGCTCAACCCCGGCATGGGCCTGGACAAACTGCTGCGTGACTGGGGCTGGGAAGGCTTCCGTCTGGACTGGCTGATCGACCCGGACCGCGTCGTCTATTGCCTGGTGATCGCCGCCGTATGGCAAGCCTCGGGCTTTATCATGGCGATGTTCCTCGCCGGGCTGCGGGGTGTCGACCAATCGATCGTGCGCGCCGCGCAGATCGACGGCGCCAGCCTGCCGCGCATCTACTGGAGCGTGGTGCTGCCCAGCCTGCGTCCGGTGTTTTTCAGTGCCGTGATGATCCTCGCGCACATCGCGATCAAGAGCTTCGACCTGGTCGCGGCCATGACCGCCGGTGGCCCGGGCTATTCGTCCGACCTGCCCGCGATGTTCATGTATTCGTTCACCTTCAGCCGTGGCCAGATGGGCATGGGCTCGGCCAGTGCGATCCTGATGCTCGGTGCGATCCTCGCGATCATCGTGCCTTACCTCTACTCCGAGCTGAGGACCAAGCGTAATGACTAGTCTCGCTAACAAACCGGCGATCAGCCTGAGCCGCATCGCGATCTACGCGGTGCTGATCCTCGCCGTATTGCTGTACCTGGTGCCGCTGGTGGTGATGCTGCTGACCAGCTTCAAGACCCCGGAAGACATCAGCACCGGCAACCTGCTGAGCTGGCCCACCGTGGTCACCGGCATCGGCTGGGTCAAGGCCTGGGCCACGGTGGATGGCTACTTCTGGAACTCACTGAAAATCACGGTTCCGGCCGTTCTGATCTCCACGGCGATTGGTGCATTGAACGGTTATGTGCTGTCGTTCTGGCGTTTTCGGGGTTCGCAACTGTTTTTCGGCTTGCTGCTGTTCGGCTGCTTCCTGCCGTTCCAGACTGTGCTGCTGCCGGCCTCGTTCACCCTCGGCAAGATGGGCCTGGCCAGCACCACCACGGGCCTGGTGTTCGTGCATGTGGTCTACGGCTTGGCGTTCACCACGCTGTTCTTCCGTAACTACTACGTGAGCATTCCGGACGCGCTGATCAAGGCGGCCCGCCTGGACGGTGCAGGGTTCTTCACCATCTTCCGTCAGATCATTCTGCCGATGTCGACGCCGATCATCATGGTCTGCCTGATCTGGCAGTTCACCCAGATCTGGAACGATTTCCTGTTCGGCGTGGTGTTTTCCAGCGGCGACTCCCAGCCCATCACGGTGGCGCTGAACAACCTGGTCAACACCAGCACCGGGGCCAAGGAATATAACGTGGATATGGCGGCGGCGATGATCGCCGGGCTGCCGACCCTGCTGGTCTATGTGATCGCAGGCAAGTATTTCGTGCGCGGCCTCACGGCCGGCGCGGTCAAGGGGTAATCATGGCTACGCTTGAACTTCGCAATGTAAACAAGACCTATGGCGCCGGCCTGCCCGACACCTTGAAGAACATCGAACTGTCGATCAAGGAAGGTGAATTCCTGATTCTGGTCGGCCCTTCCGGGTGCGGAAAGTCCACCCTGATGAACTGCATCGCCGGCCTGGAGACCATTACTGGCGGCGCGATCATGATCGGTGATCAGGACGTCAGCGGCATGAGCCCCAAGGACCGTGACATCGCCATGGTGTTTCAGTCCTACGCGCTGTACCCGACCATGAGCGTGCGCGAGAACATCGAGTTCGGCCTCAAGATCCGCAAGATGCCTCAGGCCGATATCGACGCCGAAGTGGCGCGCGTGGCCAAGCTGCTGCAGATTGAACACCTGCTCAACCGCAAGCCGGGCCAGCTCTCCGGCGGCCAGCAACAACGTGTGGCCATGGGCCGTGCGTTGGCGCGTCGGCCGAAGATCTACCTGTTCGATGAACCGCTGTCCAACCTCGATGCCAAGCTGCGCGTCGAGATGCGCACCGAAATGAAGCTGATGCACCAGCGCCTGAAAACCACCACCGTCTACGTCACCCACGACCAGATCGAAGCGATGACCCTGGGCGACAAGGTGGCGGTGATGAAGGACGGCATCATTCAGCAGTTCGGCACGCCCAAAGAGATCTACAACAACCCGGCCAACCAGTTCGTGGCGAGTTTCATCGGTTCGCCGCCGATGAACTTCGTGCCGCTGCGCCTGCAGCGCAAGGACGGTCGTCTGGTGGCGCTGCTCGACAGCGGCCAGGCCCGTTGCGAGCTGGCGCTGAACATGAGCGATGCCGGCCTTGAAGACCGCGACGTAATCCTGGGCCTGCGCCCGGAGCAGATCATGCTGGCGGCGGGCGAGGGCAACAGCGCTTCGAGCATTCGCGCTGAAGTCCAGGTGACCGAGCCGACCGGCCCGGACACTCTGGTGTTCGTGCAGCTCAATGACACCAAGGTCTGCTGCCGCCTGGCACCGGACGTGGCACCGCAGGTGGGCGAGACCCTGACCCTGCAGTTCGATCCGGCCAAGGTATTGCTGTTCGATGCCAAAACCGGCGAGCGCCTGGGCACGTCAGCTGCATTGCCTTCATCGGGACAAGCCGATAATGTGGCCCAGTTCAAAAGCCGTTGAATCAGTTAACTGGTTGTTTTAGCTGAAAAAAATGTAAACCGCGTTAGATAAAAACAGTTTAATAACAATAAAGACGAGGATGTAGGGATGAAAAAGCAACACAACAACACTCGACTGCTCTGCCAACTGTCCGCAGCAGCAGCCCTGGTATTGTCCGCCAATGCGATGGCGGCCGATGCATTCAGTGCCGATTCCAAGTGGATGACCGGCGATTGGGGTGGCGAGCGTACCAAGCTGATCGAGCAAGGTATCGACATCAAGGCCGACTACGTGGGCGAGATGGGCTACAACGCCCACGGCGGTTTTAACGATGACAAGACCGGTCGCTACTCCGACCAGTTCGGTCTGGGCGTGGCACTGGACCTGCAAAAGCTGTGGGGCTGGGATAACACCCAGGCCAAGATCCAGCTGACCAACCGTAATGGCCAGAACATCTCCAACGACCGCATTGGCGACCCGCGTGCCGGCACGCTGAGTTCGTCCATGGAAGTCTACGGCCGTGGCCACATGGTGCGTCTGACCCAGTTCTGGATCCAGCACCAGATGTTCGACAACAAGCTGGACGTGAAACTCGGTTACTTCGGCGAAGGCGAAGATTTCAACACCTTCCCGTGCGACTTCCAGAACCTGTCGTTCTGCGGCTCGCAAGTGGGTAACTACGTGAACACCTGGTACAACTGGCCAGTCAGCCAGGCGGCCATCCGCGTGAAGTACAACATCACGCCTGAGCTGTATGCGCAGATCGGCGCCTACAACCAGAACCCGTCGCAGCTGGAGCACGGCAACGGCTTCAAACTCAGCGGCAGCGGCACCAAGGGCACCGTGATTCCGGTGGAATTGGTCTGGTCGCCGAAGGTCAACAACCTGCCGGGCGAATACCGTGTGGGCTACTACAAGAGCGCGGCCGATGCAGCCGACGTTCGTGAAGACGTGAACGGCAACGACGCGGGCACCACCGGCGCGGCCTTCCGTACCCACAGCAGCAAAAAGGGCTACTGGTTCGTTGCGCAACAGCAACTCACCACCCACAACGGCGACGCCTCCCGTGGTCTGAACATCGCGGCCAACGCCACGTTCCACGACAAGGAAACCAACCTGGTCGACAACTATCAGTCGATCATGCTGGTGTACAAGGGCCCATTCGATGCGCGTCCAAAAGACGACATCGGTATCGGCGCTGCGCGTCTGCACGTCAACGACGATGTGCGCAAGAACGCTGAACTGGTCAACGCCTCCAATGGTTTCACCGACTACGACCAGGCAGGCTTCGCGCCACTGCGTTCTACCGAGTACAACTACGAAATCAACTACGGCTTCCACGTTACCAACTGGCTGACCGTGCGTCCCAACCTGCAATACGTCACCCACCCAGGTGGCGTGGATAAAGTCGACAACGCGGTAGTCGCCGGCCTGAAAATTCAGTCGGTGTTCTAACCCTGCTGCGATAAGCTCCTCTCTCTGTGCGCATTTTGCGGGTAGCCATGGCTATCCGCTTTTTTTTGCGCAGCACTGTGAAATTCAGGACCGTGGCACATGCATGAGCATCCGCTGCAACGCTTTTTCAAATCCCTGCGCGAACGTCCGGTGTTCGCCTGGGAGCGCTTTCAGATGCGCGATGTGTTGGTGATCGACCATCCGCTGTGCCAGGCAGTGTTCAGTCGTCAGGGCGCGCAATTGCTGCATTTTCAACCTGCCGGGCAAAAGCCCTGGCTGTGGTGCGCGGCCAAGTGGCCGCAGGTCGGCGCCATCCGTGGCGGCGTGCCGGTGTGCTGGCCGTGGTATGGCCGGCATCCGAGTGAAAACGCGTGGCCGTCCCATGGCTGGGCGCGGCTGATCGACTGGAAACTGCTCGACAGCAGCACCGCAGAAGATGGCGTGCGCCTGCATTGGCAATTGCAGCTGTGCGACTGGCAGGTCGACCTGCACGCCCACTTGGGCGATACCCTGGAGCTGCGCCTGAGCACCGAGCATCAGGACGAGCTGCCATGCCAGCTGAGCCACGCGTTGCACGCTTACTGGCGTATTGGTCACGTTGATGAGGTAGCGCTGTCTGGCCTGGATGGCGCGCAAGGGTATGACCAGCTCAATCGCCAGGTTTGCCAGCAGGAAGGCGAGCTGCGGGTGGACGGCGGCTGTCAGAGGGTGTTCCAGCACGAAGGTGAATTGCAGCTCAAGGATCACGCCTGGCAGCGCGAGCTGTGCATCGACACGGGGGAGAGCGCCGACACCGTGGTGTGGCATCCCGGCAGCCGGCCGCTGCTGGGCGTCAGTTTTAACGAGGCGTCAGGGTTTGTGTGCGTGGAGTCGGCGATGGCGGCGGCCTGCCTGGCGCCGGGGGAGCGGGCGCATTTGAGTTTGCAGGCCAGGGCAGGGGTCTAGTGGTGTGGCTGATGGCCTCATCGGGAGCAAGCCCCCTCCCACAGTTGATTTGTGAACCCATTCAAAAGTGGGAGGGGGCTTGCCCCCGATGAGGCCAGTAACGCCAACACAGATGCTGACTTAGTTGAACTCATCCCCCACCGGATACCGGCTGTCATTCAAGCTCTCTTTGATCTTGCGCAGATGCGGCTGGAAATCCACCCCGCGCCTTAACGTCATGCCGGTCGCCAGCACATCCAGTACCGTCAACTGGATGATCCGCGAAGTCATCGGCATGTAGATGTCCGTGTCTTCCGGCAACGGGATGTTCAGGCTCACCGTACTGGCCTTGGCCAGCGGCGAGTTCTCGGCGGTCACCCCCAGCACCGAGGCGCCGTTTCCGCGGGCGATGCGCGCCACTTCCACCAGCTCACGGGTACGCCCGGTGTAGGAAATAATCACGAACAGCTCGCCGGTATGCGCCACCGACGCGATCATGCGTTGCATCAGCACGTCGGCGTGGGCAGTGACCGCAAGGTTGAAGCGGAAAAACTTGTGCAGCGCATCCATGGCCACCGGTGCCGAAGCGCCCAGGCCAAAGAAGTGGATCTGCCGCGCCTGAATCAGCAAATCCACCGCCTTGCTGATCAGGGCCGGGTCCAGGGCCTGGCAGGCGCTGTCCAGGGAGGCAATGGCGCTGCCAAAGATCTTCTGCGTGTAGGCCTCGGGGTTATCATCGGCTTCCACCGCGCGGCTGACATAGGCCGCGCCGCTGGCCAGACTTTGCGCCAGCTGCAATTTAAGTTCAGGGTAACCACTGACGCCGAACGAACGGCAGAAGCGGTTGACCGTCGGTTCACTGACCGAAGCGGCCTGGGCAAGGGCGGCGATGGAGAAGCGGGTCGCCTGCTGCGGGTTGAGCAGGATGACCTCGGCGACTTTTTTCTCGGCCTTGTTCAATTCTTCGAGGCGGTTCCGGATCTGTTCCAGAAGATTTCGCACGCGGTCCATTCAGTCTTTCCTTCGGGCGACGATGCAAATAAAAAGGCGGTAACCAATCGATGAGTGGCTTTTCGCGGTGGCCTATCCTACTGAGGGTAGCTGAACACCACCACTCGGAATGCGTAATTCGGGAAAATGTTATGGTTATTACTACATTTTTCCTTGAGTGATACCTTGAAAAAAGGTATTTGTAGCTTAACTTGATAAAAGAACAAACATCATGCCCTCGATAACCGTAGAACCCTGCACCTTTGCCCTGTTTGGCGCCTTGGGTGATCTGGCGCTTCGCAAGTTATTTCCTGCCCTCTATCACCTCGATGGCGCCGATCTGCTGCACGACGACACGCGCATCCTGGCCCTGGCCCGTGAAGCCGGTTCCGAGCAGCAGCACTTGGCCCATATCGAAACAGAACTGCGCAAGTACGTCGGCAAGGCGCTGGATGAGAACGTGGCCCAGCGTTTCCTGGCGCGCCTGACCTACCTGCATGTCGACTTCATGAAGGCCGACGACTACGTCGCCCTCGCCGAAAAAGTTGGCAGCGAGCAACGCCTGATCGCCTACTTCGCCACCCCCGCGGCGGTGTATGGCGCGATCTGCGAGAACCTGTCCAAGGTCGGCCTGGCGGACAACACCCGCGTGGTGCTGGAAAAACCCATCGGCTCGGACCTGGAATCCTCGCGCAAGGTCAACGATGCCGTGGCGCAGTTTTTCCCGGAGAACCGCACCTACCGCATCGACCACTACCTGGGCAAAGAGACCGTACAGAACCTGATCGCCCTGCGGTTTGCCAACAGCCTGTTTGAAACCCAGTGGAACCAGAACTACATCTCCCACGTGGAAATCACCGTGGCCGAGCAGGTCGGCATCGAAGGGCGCTGGGGCTATTTCGACAAGGCCGGCCAGCTGCGCGACATGATCCAGAATCACCTGCTGCAGCTGCTGTGCCTGATCGCCATGGACCCGCCGGCCGACCTGTCCGCCGACAGCATCCGCGACGAGAAGGTCAAGGTGCTCAAGGCCCTGGCGCCGATCAGCCCGGAAGGCCTGACCACCCAGGTGGTGCGCGGCCAGTACATCGCCGGCTACAGCGCCGGCAAGCCGGTGCCGGGTTACCTGGAAGAAGAAAATTCCAACACCCAGAGCGACACCGAAACCTTCGTCGCGCTGCGTGCCGATATCCGCAACTGGCGCTGGGCCGGGGTGCCGTTCTACCTGCGCACCGGCAAGCGCATGCCGCAAAAACTGTCGCAGATCGTCATTCACTTCAAGGAACCGTCCCACTATATATTCGCCCCCGAGCAGCGCCTGCAGATCAGCAACAAGCTGATCATCCGCCTGCAGCCGGACGAAGGCATTTCATTGCGCGTGATGACCAAGGAGCAGGGCCTGGACAAGGGCATGCAACTGCGCAGCGGCCCGCTGCAACTGAATTTTTCCGATACCTATCGCAGCGCACGGATTCCCGATGCCTACGAGCGGTTGCTACTGGAAGTGATGAACGGCAATCAGAACCTGTTTGTCCGTAAAGATGAAATCGAAGCCGCGTGGACGTGGTGTGACCAGTTGATCGCCGGGTGGAAAAAATCCGGCGATGCGCCCAAGCCGTACGCGGCGGGTTCCTGGGGGCCGATGAGCTCGATTGCACTGATCACGCGGGATGGGAGGTCGTGGTATGGCGATATCTGAATTGAAACTGCCTCATGGCGTAACGGCCCATGAGTACCGCACGCCTGCGCTGCTGGCGGACGGCCTGGCCAATGATGTGGCCGAACAACTGCGCACGGCCATCAGCGCCCGTGGCGAGGCCACCCTGGTGGTGTCCGGCGGCCGCAGCCCGGTGGCGTTTTTCCAGCAGTTGGCCAAGCAGGGCCTGGACTGGTCCAGGGTCACCATCACCCTGGCGGACGAGCGCTGGGTGCCGGTGGAGCATGCCGACAGCAATGCCGGCCTGCTCAAGCAGCACTTGCTGCAGGGCCCGGCCGCCAAAGCGAAGTTCCTGAGCCTTTACAGCGCTGCGGCCAACCTTGAAGACGCGGCCGAGCAGGCCGATCACCTGCTGGCCGAATTACCTGGCATTGATGTGCTGGTGCTGGGCATGGGCGATGACGGCCATACCGCCTCGCTGTTCCCCGACAGCCCGAACCTTGGCGATGCGCTGGCGCCGGACGGTACCCGCCGTTGCTGGCCAATGCTGGCGCCGACCGTGCCCCATCAGCGCCTGACCATGAGTCGCGCGCTGCTGGCCACGGCCAGGTACACCGTGCTGTCGATTTCCGGCAGCGCCAAATTGACCACCTTGAGCGCCGCGCTGGCCAGTGACGACGTTGCTGCCATGCCGATTCGCGCGTTTTTGCAACCTACCTTAGAGATTTACTGGTGCCCATGAGCCAAGGATCAGCCGCTATGAAAAGCCCTCAACCGACCGTTTCCATGGCGGACAAAGTTGCCCTGATCGACAGCCTCTGCGCCAGGGCGCGGATCCTGCCGGTGATCACCATCGCCCGCGAACAGGACATCCTGCCGCTGGCCGATGCGCTGGCAGCCGGTGGTTTGACCGCGCTGGAAGTGACCCTGCGTTCCGAGTTCGGCCTCAAGGCCATTCAGGTGCTGCGCGAGCAGCGCCCTGAACTGTGCACCGGTGCCGGCACTGTGCTTGACCGTCAGATGCTCGACGCCGCCGAGGTGGCCGGTTCGCAATTCATCGTCACCCCCGGCATTACACGCGACCTGCTGGAAGCCTCGGTGCACAGCCCGATCCCGCTGCTGCCGGGCATCAGCAATGCGTCCGGCATCATGGAAGGCTATGCCCTGGGTTATCGCCGTTTCAAGCTGTTCCCGGCTGAAGTCAGCGGCGGCGTGGCGGCAATCAAGGCGCTGGGCGGCCCGTTTGGCGAAGTGAAGTTCTGCCCTACCGGCGGCGTGGGCCCGGCCAATATCAAGAGCTACATGGCGTTGAAGAACGTGATGTGCGTGGGCGGTAGCTGGATGCTTGACCCGGAGTGGATCAGGAACGGCGACTGGGCACGTATTCAGGAAGTCACTGCGCAAGCGCTGGCCCTGCTGGACTGATCGGATTTAAAGAATCGTTGTTGCTGTGCTTAACGGCATTTTTGCGGCGCACTTGGTCGGTGTGCCGCTTTTTTTTGCCTGTAAAAAACCTCAAAGTCACACATGCCTGATGTGGACGAGGGCTAGTGTGGGAGGGAGCAAGTCCCTCCCACCTGTCAGTCGATGGCCAGTTGAGTGATTGCGTTGATCAGGACATTGATGTCCTCAGCACAGGTCACCACCCCTGGCGTCACCCGAATACACGTGCCAAATGCCGGCCCCGTGCGGGTCGTGGTAAACAGGCCGTGCTCCTTGAGCAGACGGTCCACCATCACCTGTTGGTCCCGCCCACTGAACTTGAATGCGGTAATCGCGCAATACAGTCTGGGGTCATCCGGCGTGAGTACTTCAATCCCGGGCAGCGACCGCACCTGACTCACCCACATGTCCCTCAGGTAATTGAGCCGCGCACCCTTGGCCGCCGCGCCACCCAGGCTGCGATGTTCTTCCAGCACCCATGGCAACGTCATCAACGCAGGGAAGTTTGGTGTGCTATAGGGCGTGCGTGCGCGCACGTCGGTGGCGGGGTAGTGGCACTCGCCCATGTCCGGGTCGATATCGGCCAGGCGCTCGGGGGCGATGTAGAGGAAACCCAGGGTCAGCGGCGCGCCGATCCACTTGTGCAGGTTGAAGCCGGCAAAGCTGATACCCAGTTCGGCGAGATTGAAGTCGATCTGGCCCAGCGCGTGGGCGCCGTCGAGTATCACATCCACGCCGTGTGCTTGCGCGGCCCTGGCGATGGTTTCGACCGGCATCACCAGGCCGGTACGGTGGGTGACATGGGTCAGTGCCATCAGCTTCAGGCGCGGATACTGCACAAATGCCTCGCGATAGGTGTGCACCAGGCTGTCGAAACTGGCCGGATGAAGGTGGGCGATTTCGATCACCTCCACACCTCGATAGCCCGCCAGCCAGCGCATCGCCCCCTTGACCGTGTCGTACTCCAGATCGCTGATCAGCACCTGATCGCCCGGTTGCAGGCGGTTGTAATTGCGGATCAGCGACTGCAGGGCTTCGGTGGCGTTGCGGGTGAACGCTATCGCCTGCGGATCGGCGTTGATCAAGCCGGCCAGTTGGCAGCGGATGGCGTCATTGTCACCGCGCTCGAAGCGCTGGCGCACATGCAGCGAATTACTGCGGTTGATGAACGCTACGTGTTCCAGATACTGCGCCTGCACTGCGCGGCTCATGCGCCCGAAGTAGCCGTTCTCCAGGTTGATCGGGCCTGGCTCCTGCTCATAGCACTGGGCGATAGTGCGCCAGTGCTGCTCGTTGTTTGCATTCCCTGGCATGGCGAAACTCCTAATGGCGAGGGGCGGGCTTGCCGTGTTTGGTGCGCAGTGGTTCCAGCAGTTCGGCCAGGCCGTTGCTGTCGATTTCCTGCATCAAGGCCAGCAGGCCGCCCAGCTCGCCATGGGGGAAACCTTCGCGGGCGAACCAATTGAGATAGGGGCCGGGGAGGTCGGCGATGATCCGGCCCTTGTATTTGCCGAAGGGCATCTGGCGGGTGATCAGCAGTTCGAGTTTCTCTGGATTCATGGCGATCTAGGGCGGTTAAGAAGATGACAGTGAAAATACAGGCATTCTGCATGAAGGCCAAAGGACAGATCATGCAAATAACATCGGCGCAGATGGTTCAATAATTCATAACTATTTGATTTTAAATAGGAATATATTTTTCAGAAAGCTGGCACGGACACTGCAATTACCCTTGCATCCTTTTAAACCTGCCATAAGGAATTGAAAAATGACTGACATCAATAAAGAATCCATCTCCGTACTGAACGACCTGATCGAGACCAGCATTGACGGTCAGAAAGGTTTTAAAGAGTGCGCTGAAGACATCAAGCACCCGGAGCTGAAGGCTCTGTTTGCCAAGCGTTCGGTTGATTGCGCTAGCGCTGCCACAGACCTGAAAACCGCCGTGCGTGCTCTGGGTGGCGATCCGGAAGATTCCGGCAGCGTTGCCGGCGCCTTGCACCGTGGTTGGGTCGACGTGAAGTCGATGGTCACCGGTAAGGACGAAGAAGCCGTACTGAACGAAGCCGAGCGCGGTGAAGACCACGCACTGAAGGCTTACAAAGAAGCGATCGAGAAAATCAACAAGCACAACCTGCTGGGCATTCGTGACCTGGTAGAGCGTCAGTACCACGGCGTGCAACGCAACCACGACCAAGTGAAAGCCCTGCGTAACCAGGCTCGCGCTCAGTCGTAAGCACTGCGCTGTAACCCAATGCGGGAGGGGCTTGCCCCCTCCCGCATTTTTTTGCGTTGGATTTGAGTTCGGACTCAGCCAATGCTGATCGGTGGCAACTGGGTCAGCGTCAATTCAAGCTGCTTGCGTGGCGCGATGATCTCCGCTTCGCCATCCACCACCAGTTCGTCGCGCTGGTTGAACACGCGGGTGGCGATGCGCACGCGAAATTTTGGCAGCTTTTCCAGAATTTCCAGGCGCACCGTCAGCGTGTCGCCGATCTTTACCGGCTTCTGAAAGCTCATCTGCTGGCCCACATAGATAGTGCCCGGCCCAGGCAACTCGCAGGCCACGGCGGCACTGATCAGCGCGCCGCTGAACATGCCGTGGGCAATACGCTCCTTGAACATCGTGGTCTTGGCGTATTCGGCGTCCAGGTGCACCGGGTTGTGGTCGCCGGACATGGCGGCGAACAGTTGGATATCGCGCTCTTCGACGGTCTTGCTGTAGCTGGCGGTCTGGCCGACTTCGAGGGCTTCGTAGGGGGTGTTGGTTACCTGGGTCATTTAAAAGTGCATCCTGTGGCTAGTCGGTCATTAATGGGCCGGTTCTGCAAAGTTTATTCGCAGCGCGCCGGCCTGCGCAGGGTCAGGGCCTGGTCGAGCCAGTGCAGTACATCCGCGGTCACTTCATCGCGGTTGGTTTCGTTGAACACTTCATGCCGCGCCTGCGGGTAGACGGTCAATTGCAGGTGCTGGCAGCCGGCCTCACGCAGGGCTTGGGCCAGGCTGTTGAGACGCTTGCCGTCACTCACCGGATCACATTCGCCGCCCACGACCAGAATCGGCAGGCCCGGATCGATCTGCGCGAGGTTGGACGCTTTGCTGATGTGCTGCAAGCCGCCCAGCAGGTCGATCCACAGCTGGTTGGTGCAACGAAAACCACAGAGCGGGTCGTTGATGTAACGGTCGACTTCGACGGGGTCGCGGCTGAGCCAGTCAAATGCTGTACGCGTCGGTTTGAACGCCTTGTTGAATGAGCCGAACGACAGCCAGTCAATCAGCGCACTGCGCCCGCGCAAGCCCTGTCGAGCGTATTCGACACGCGCTATCACCCGTGCGGCGCGATACAGGGCCACCGGCTGGAAATTCGAACCGCTGAGAATTGCCCCATGCAGGCTGGCGCTGTGGTGCAGCAGGTAGGCCTGGGCGATGTAGCTGCCCATGCTGTGACCCAGCAGAACGATCGGCAACCCCGGCTGCTGCTGGCCGATGTGCTGGTGCAGGCTGGCGAGGTCGCCGACCACCGTGTTCCAGCCGTCCTGCTCGGCGTACAGGCCCAGGGTGCCTGACTCGGCGGTACGGCCGTGGCCACGCTGGTCCAGCGCATACACACCGTAGCCGCCGGCGCACAATGCTGCGGCCAGGCGCCCATAGCGCCCGCTGTGTTCGGCCATGCCATGGGACACCATCACCACGGCCCTGGCGGGACCCTCCGGCAGCCATTGATTGACGTACAGACGGCTTTGGTCAGTCGCGGTCAGCCAGAAGGTGCTGTGGTTCATGGCGCTTTCCTTTGCTCGGGATGGGTGCAGTGTATCGCGCACCAGGTATCTGCCCATGCCTCAGCGGCAAGATTCATACAATCAATGACACGATTTAGCGTATTTGCCTGTTTGGTTATAGCTGCTACCGTCCCCAAAGCTCCGCTTTTTATAGCAGCGGCCGGACACACTCAGGTAAGAGGACAAGAATAATGCAACCTGATTTCTGGAATGACAAACGCGCGCCCGGTGTTCCCAATACCATCGACCTCACCGCCTACACCTCGGTGATCGAAGTGTTCGAGCGCTCCTGCAAGACCTTCGCCGACCGTCCGGCATTCAGCAACATGGGGATTACCCTGACCTACGCCGAACTTGAGCGCCAGAGTGCGGCGTTCGCCGGTTACCTGCAGCAGCACACCGACCTCAAACCCGGCGAGCGCATCGCGGTGCAGATGCCCAACGTGCTGCATTACCCGATTGCCGTGTTCGGTGCCTTGCGCGCCGGGCTGATCGTGGTCAACACCAACCCGCTGTACACCCCGCGCGAGATGCGCCACCAGTTCAAGGATGCCGGCGTGCGTGCGCTGGTCTACCTCAACCTGTTCGGTTCGCGCGTGCAGGAGGTGTGCGCCGACACAGCCATCGACCACTTGATCGAAGCCCGAATGGGCGACTTCATGCCGGCCGCCAAGGGTTGGCTGGTCAACACCCTGGTCGACAAGGTGAAGAAAATGGTACCGGCCTACCACCTGCCGCGCGCAGTGCCGTTCAAGCGCGCCCTGCGTCTGGGGGCAAGCCTGGACGTGACGCGGCATCCGGTGAGCCTGGACGATATCGCCGTGCTGCAATACACCGGCGGCACCACCGGCCTGGCCAAGGGCGCGATGCTCACCCACCGCAACCTGGTGGCGAACATGCAGCAGGTGCGCGCTTGTATGTCGCAGACCGGCGACGACGGCCTGCCGCTGGTCAAGGAGGGGCAGGAGGTGATGATCGCGCCGCTGCCGCTGTACCACATCTATGCCTTCACCGCGAACTGCATGTGCATGATGGTCTCGGGCAACCACAACGTGCTGATCACCAACCCACGGGACATCGGCGGGTTTATCAAGGAGCTGAAAAAGTGGCGCTTCACCGGGCTGCTGGGGCTCAACACGCTGTTTGTCGCGCTGATGGATCATCCGGAGTTCAAGCAGCTGGATTTCTCTCACCTCAAAACCACCAACTCCGGCGGCACCGCGCTGATCAAGGCCACCGCGGAACGCTGGCAGCAGCTCACCGGCTGCGCGATCGGCGAGGGTTACGGCCTGACCGAAACCTCCCCGGTGGCCAGCGCCAACCCGTACGGCGATAAGTCGCGACTGGGCACCGTGGGCATTCCCGTGCCGGCCACTGCAATGAAGGTGATCAACGACGAAGGTGTCGAGCTGCCGTTGGGCGAGCGTGGCGAGCTGTGCATCAAGGGCCCGCAGGTGATGAAGGGCTATTGGCAGCAACCGGCGGCCACCGCCGAGGCGCTGGACGCCGAAGGCTGGTTCAAGACCGGCGATATTGCCGTGATCGATGAGGACGGCTTCATACGCATTGTCGATCGCAAGAAAGACCTGATCATCGTCTCGGGTTTCAACGTGTACCCCAACGAGATCGAAGACGTGGTGATGGCGCATCCGGCCGTGGCCAATTGCGCAGTGATCGGCGTGCCGGACGAGCGCACGGGGGAGGCGGTGAAGCTGTTCGTGGTGGCGCGTGCCCAGGGCGTGAGCGTTGAAGAGCTGAAGGCGTACTGCAAGGCCAACTTCACCGGCTACAAGGTGCCCAAGCAGATCGTGTTGCGCGACTCGTTGCCGATGACGCCGGTAGGGAAAATCCTGCGACGGGAGCTGCGCGACATCGCCTGAACCTGTAACTGAAATGGTCTAAAAGTGTGGGAGGGGGCTTGCTCCCGATAGCGGTGGGTCAGTCAACATATTCGGTGACTGATATGCCGCTATCGGCAGCAAGCCCCCTCCCGCATTTGCTTTGGAGTGCGCTGGAGGGCTTGTTCCAGAGCGGTTTGTCGGGATATTCAACGCGCGTTTAAAGTGTGACCAAATATTGTAGGACAGTCGTGATTATGACTGCGGGGCCCTCGTTTGGCTCTAGGCGGCCCTTGGCAAAGCTGCTACTCTCGGCGCGCTTTGTGACGTCTGGGCCTGCTTGAAGCGCCGGATTCACCGTACAAAAAACATACACCAATAATAATCGCATCAAATGCGATGATGAATTCGCGTCGCTGAGGAGTGGGCTTCCATGAATGAAGACTTTTGGAAGGATAAGTACCCCGCCGGGATTGCTGCACAGATCAATCCAGACGAGTATCCGAATATTCAGGCGGTATTGAAGCAGTCCTGCCAGCGCTTCGCCAACAAGCCGGCTTTCAGCAACCTGGGCAAGACCCTCACCTACGGTGAGCTGTACGAATTGTCCGGCGCTTTTGCCGCCTATCTGCAACAGCACACCGACCTGCAGCCCGGCGACCGCATCGCGGTGCAACTGCCCAACGTCCTGCAATACCCGGTCGCCGTGTTCGGTGCCATCCGTGCCGGGCTGATCGTGGTCAACACCAACCCGCTGTACACCGCGCGGGAGATGGAACACCAATTCAACGACTCCGGGGCCAAGGCCCTGGTGTGCCTGGCCAACATGGCCCATCTGGCGGAAAAGGTCTTGCCCAAAACCGCCGTCAAGCACGTGATCGTCACCGAAGTGGCCGACCTGCTGCCGCCGCTCAAGCGCCTGCTGATCAACAGTGTCATCAAGTACGTGAAGAAAATGGTCCCGGCCTACCACTTGCCGAAGGCGATCAAGTTCAATGATGTGCTCGCCAGGGGCCATGGCCAGACCGTCAACGAAGTGAGCCCGGCCAGCGATGATGTGGCGGTGCTGCAATACACCGGCGGCACCACCGGCGTGGCCAAGGGCGCGATGCTCACCCACCGCAACCTCGTCGCCAACATGCTGCAGTGCAAGGCGCTGATGGGCTCCAACCTCAATGAGGGTTGCGAGATCCTCATCACGCCGCTGCCGCTTTATCACATCTACGCGTTCACCTTTCATTGCATGGCGATGATGCTGATCGGCAACCACAACATCCTGATCAGCAACCCGCGCGACCTGCCGGCGATGGTCAAGGAATTGTCGAAGTGGAAGTTCAGCGGCTTTGTCGGTCTCAATACCCTGTTTGTGGCGCTGTGCAATAACGAAGGCTTCCGCAAGCTGGACTTCTCGGCGCTCAAGGTCACCCTGTCCGGTGGCATGGCCCTGCAACTGGCGGCTGCCGAGCGCTGGAAGGCCGTGACCGGCTGTGGCATCTGTGAAGGTTATGGCATGACCGAGACCAGCCCGGTGGCCACGGTCAACCCGATCCAGCATATCCAGATCGGCACCATCGGTATTCCGGTGCCGTCCACGGCGTGCAAGGTCATCGCCGACGACGGCACCGAACTGGCGCTGGGCGAGACCGGCGAGCTGTGCGTCAAAGGCCCGCAAGTGATGAAGGGCTACTGGCAGCGCGAAGACGCCACCGCCGAGATGCTCGACAGCGAAGGCTGGTTGAAGACCGGTGACATCGCGATCATCCAGCCCGACGGCTACCTGCGCATTGTCGACCGCAAGAAGGACATGATTCTGGTGTCCGGCTTCAACGTTTACCCCAACGAGCTGGAAGACGTGCTGGCCGGCCTGCCGGGCGTATTGCAGTGCGCCGCCATCGGCGTGCCGGACGAAAAATCCGGGGAGATCATCAAGCTGTTCATCGTGGTCAAGCCCGGTGCAACCCTGACCAAGGACCAGGTGATGGAACACATGCGCGCCAACGTCACCGCCTACAAGGTGCCCAAGGCGGTGGAGTTCCGCGATGTGTTGCCGACCACCAATGTGGGCAAGATTCTACGGCGCGAGTTGCGCGATGAAGAACTGAAGAAGCTGGGCCTGAAAAAGTAACCCAATAAAAAACCCCGCCAATGCGGGGTTTTTTATGGCCTGCACATTTTTTACAGGGCGAACTGCGCAAAGCTGATTCCTGCACCCGCCGGGCGCACATCCTTGAGGTATGAATCCTTGTCCGCGCTCAACTCCAGGGTGATCTCGGGCTTGCGCTTGCCTGCATTGCGCACCACCAGCCCTTCCAGGTTCTCGCGCAGGAACAGCGTGGGCACCTTCAGGTGCAGCAACTGGTCGGTCTCGGCGTTATGCATCAACAGGTGGATCCACTCGTACTGGCCCACGCCAATGCGCACCAGCGGCAGGTCGAACCACCAGATGTTGCGTTTGCGGTCCAGGTCGGTGAAGTGGCAGTTGTTGACGCCGAGTACGGCGCCGCCCAATGCCTGGTTTCTGCGGGCGATGGCCTGTGTCTTATCGAGTTTCATAACCTTCCTACGGGATCTGTTATTCAGCGTTTCAGCCTGAATCTGCCGGGCATTCTCGTGGGTTGGCTGCAAAACATAAAGCCAAACCTTTATGGAGCGATCAAATGCCGCCTGAAAATAATTGAAACTCTACAGAACGGCCCCGGGTCAATCTTTAGGTAGTCATTAAAAACCATTTGATTGTTATCAGGAGTAATACCATGGGCAGCACTTCCGATAAGGTAAAAGGCATGGCTAACGAAGCCGTCGGCAACGTCAAGCAAGGCGTCGGCAAAGCCACCGATAACGACAAACTGCGTGCTGAAGGCAAGGCTCAGGAACTGAAGGGCGAAGCCCAGCAAGCCGTTGGCAAGACCAAGGATGCGGTCAAGAATACCGTCGACAAAGCCTGACCCGGCACTGCGTTTGCGCAGACCTGCGGCCATCCACGGATGGCCGTTTTTGTGTCAGCTGCTGCAACTAAACTTTGGAAATTGTTTCAAAGTCGCCAAATGGGCTACTTTGATGTAGAAAACGGCCCCTGAGTCGCCCACGAATCTGACCTTTTTGCGGCGAAAGGAGACGCTATGATCTTTCCGGTACTACAAGGCCTCAAGCTGCATAAGGTGCTGATGCGCACCGTCACCGAATTCATCGATGATGAGATGCCCACCTACGCCTCGGCACTGGCCTACCAGATGCTGTTTTCGCTGTTTCCCTTCCTGCTGTTCCTCATTGCCCTGATCGGTTTCCTTCACCTGCCGGACTTCTTCAGCTGGTTGCGCCTGCAATCGGAGCTGGTGTTGCCGCCCCAGGCGCTGGAACAGGTCAACCCGGTGATCGACCAGTTGCAGCAATCCAAGGGCGGCCTGCTCTCGGTGGGTATCGTGATCGCGCTGTGGACCGCTTCGGCCGGCGTGCGCCTGATGATGAGCGCGATGAACGCCGCCTACGACGTGGTGGAAGGCCGGCCGATCTGGAAGCGTTTCCCGCTGTCGATTTTCTACACCATCGGCATCGCAGGCATGTTGTTGGCCGCCGCCGCACTGATGGTGCTGGGCCCGCAAGTGATGGAGTGGCTGGCGGGGCAGATCGGCATGCAGGAATTCGTCGTTACCCTGTGGACCATTGTGCGCTGGCCGTTGATCGTGATTCTGCTGATGTTTGCCGTGGCCCTCATGTATTACGTGATGCCGGACGTGGAGCAGAAATTTCGCTTCATCACCCCAGGCTCCGTGCTGGCCGTGGTGGTCTGGATCGTCGCGTCCCTGGGCTTTGGTTACTACGTTAAAACCTTCGCCGACTACAACGCCATGTATGGCAGTATCGGTGCGATCATCGTGCTGCTTCTGTATTTCTATATTTCCGCCGCCGTGCTGTTGCTCGGCGCGGAGATGAACGCCGTGATCGAACACATGTCGGCCGAGGGCAAGGACGCGGGCGAAAAGGAATTTGATGAGCCCGGCCACACCGATGAGAAACAGCATGTCTCAGGCTTAGGCCGAGACCACTCCAAGCCCACTCCCGTAGAGCCTGATTGATGATCCGTGACATCCTGAAAATGGGCGACGAGCGCCTGCTGCGTATCGCCGCGCCTGTACCGCCGGAAATGTTCGACAGCCCCGAGCTGTGGCAATTGATCGATGACATGTTCCAGACCATGGAACATGTCGGCGGTGTTGGCCTGGCCGCGCCGCAGATAGGCGTCGACCTGCAACTGGTGATCTTCGGTTTCGAGGCCAGCGAACGCTACCCGGACGCGCCGCCGGTGCCGCAGACTATCCTGATCAACCCGCTGATCACGCCGCTCAGCCCGGTGCTGGAAGAGGACTACGAAGGCTGCCTGTCGGTGCCCGGCCTGCGCGGGGCGGTCAACCGCTACCAGCAGATTCGCTACGAAGGTTTCGACCCCAAGGGCGAACCGATTGTGCGTTTTGCCGACGGCTTCCATGCGCGGGTGGTGCAGCACGAGTGCGACCACCTGATCGGCCGGCTGTACCCGTCGCGGATTACCGACTTCAGCAAATTCGGGTTTACCGACGTGCTGTTCCCTGAGCTGGAGCCGGCGGTAGAAGAGTAACCCTCTGACGCCACACCGCTTGAACATGTGGGAGGGTCTGCATTTCAGATTTTTAAGCCCATCGCGATCAGCGGCTTGTTGCGTTTATAGCGCACCAGCCGCTCGCTGAGCGATTGCGGCAACAGCGTTTCCTGCGTGAAGCCCATCCGGTCATACACACCCTGCAGGTCCGGGTGACAGAACAGCCACACCGTGCCCTCCACCGGTTGCACTGCGCGCAGAACCAGCCGCGCCGCCAGCCCTTGCCCGCGATACGCCGGGTCGACGAACAGCCCCGTCAGCCAGTGCCCGCCCACCACCGGCGTCAGGCATAGCCCGGCGACGATCTCGGCGTCACGCGCCACCCATAATCGACCGCCCTTGAGCGCTTTCATCGATGAACCGTGGGCGCGGTAAAACTTGTTCAGCAGCGGCCAGAGCGGTTCGCTCAGCAATTGGATGGACACTTCGGACATGGTGTTCAGGCGCGCGTGATCAGGGGGCGAGGATTATAAGCGCGTTCGGTTATGGGTTAATCCATCAAGGTTTATATTCTTTTTAATCATATATTGGTGAGTTTTAAATATTATTAAAGAATAAGCCTGCTTGTTAGGATCGCCCCAATGGATCATCAAGAGGCTACCCATGAAACCACTAAAATACCTGCTGGCGGGCTCGTTGCTGGCGCTTACGTTGCTGGCCCAAACGGCACTGGCTGACGACACTGAAACCTTGCGTGTCGGCTATCAGAAAGGCTCGGTGAGCATGGTGCTGGCCCGTGAGCACAAGCTTTTCGAAGCGGCGCTGCCGGGCACCCAGGTGCAATGGGTCGAATTTCTCGGCGGCCCGCCGCTGATGGAAGCGCTCAATGCCGGTAGCCTGGACATTGGCAATATCGGCGACATCCCGCCGATCTTCGCCCAGGCCGCCGGCATCGACCTGCAGTACATCGCCGTCGAGCCCAATGACGGCAAGACCGAAGCGATTCTGGTGCCCAAGGCCAGCACGCTGCACAGCGTGGCCGAGCTCAAGGGCAAACGTGTTGCATTGCTCAAGGGCTCCAGTGCTCACAACCTGTTCCTCAAGAGCCTGCTGCGTGCCGGGTTGCAGTGGCAGGACGTGAACGTGGTGTACCTGTCGCCGTCCGATGGCCGTGCCGCGTTTGAACAGGGCAAGGTGGACGCCTGGGTGGTGTGGGACCCTTACTACTCGGCCGCCGTGGTCGACGGTTCTGCCCGAGTGCTGGGCGACGGGCAGGGGCTCAACCCGGCGGGCAGTTTCTTTGTGGTCAGCAGCCGGTTCGCCAAACAGCACCCCCATGCCATCGCCACGATCATTCAAACCTTGGGCAAGGCGCAGCGCTTGTCCCTGGACCAGCCGCAGGAAAGTATCGCGCTGATGGCCAAGACCCTGGGCCTGCCGCCGGCCGTGGTAAAGAGTTACTTCGAGCACCGCTCACCCACGCCGATCCGCCCGCTGACAGCCGCCGACATCGCTACCCAGCAAGGTACCGCCGAGCTGTTTTTCGCCAACCGCCTGATTCCGAAAAAGGTCGATGTTCAGCAGGCAGTCTTCAAAGCGCCCTGAGCGATCGTCCCGGCACTGTCGCCTTGCATAGCGCCTGGTCGTGGCTATGCTCATTCGAATGGAATGCGCCCCTCAGCGCCGGGAATCAGGGAGATCCGCCCATGTTCAACCTCCACCACAAATCCGACCTGCTCGAGATTCAGCGTTTCTCCTGCGCCCTCACCGAGTCCAACGCCAAACTCGCCGCCATCGGCCGCTCCATGGCCATGATCGAATTCGATCCCGCGGGGGTGATCCTCGATGCCAACGACAACTTCTGCAAAGCCATGGGCTACAGCGTGGAAGACATTCGCGGCAAACATCACCGGCTGTTCTGCGAAGAGGCCTACACCCACACCGAGGCCTACGCCACGCTCTGGCGCGACCTGGCGCGGGGAGAAGCCATCAGCGGCACCTTCATGCGTCTGAATAAACGCGGCGAGGAGGTCTGGCTCGAAGCCAGCTACATGCCGGTGCTGGACGACGAGCAGCGGGTGCTCAGCGTGATCAAAGTGGCGTCGGATATTTCCGCGCGGGTCCACCGCGAACACGAAAACCAAAGCCTGATCGATGCGATCGGTCGCTCCATGGCGATGATCGAGTTCACGCCCCAGGGGCAGATCCTCAACGCCAACGATAACTTCCTGAGCACGGTGCAGTACTCGCTGGGTGAAATCGTCGGCCAGCACCACAGCTTGTTTTGTCACCGTGAGGAGGTTGAGTCACCGGCCTACAAGGCGTTCTGGGCCTCGCTCAACCGGGGCGAGTATCACTCGCACCGTTTTGAGCGCAAGAACAAATACGGCAAGACGCTGTTTCTGGAGGCTTCCTACAACCCGATCTTCGACGCCAGCGGTCGGTTGTACAAAGTGGTGAAATTCGCCAGCGACATCACCGACCAGGTCACCAGCCTGCGCACCGCTGCCGATTCGGCCCACGCCACCTCGGTGCAAAACGACGTCTGCGCGCGCAAGGGTTCGCAGGTGGTGCAGCAGACGGTGCAGATTATCGAAGACATTTCCCACGACCTGAACCAGGCCGCCGTGAGCATCGACGCGGTGAACAAGCAATCGGAGATCATCGGCACCATCGTGCAGACCATCCGCAGCATCGCCGAGCAGACCAACATGCTGGCGCTCAACGCCGCCATCGAAGCCGCCCGCGCCGGTGAGCATGGACGCGGTTTTGCGGTGGTGGCCGACGAAGTGCGCAGCCTTGCCGCGCGCACCAGCCAGGCGACGCTGGAGATTGTCGAGGTGGTGCGCAAGAACCACGACCTGTCGGCGAGCGCGGTATCGAGTATGCAGTCGAGCTTGAACCGTACGGGGCTCGGCGTGGAATTGGCCAACGAGGCCGGGCAGGTGATCCTGGAAATCCAGGAAGGCTCACGGCACGTGGTGGACGCGATCGGTCAATTCAACTCGACGTTGCAATTGCAGTAACTCACCCACACATGAAAACCCATGTGAAAGGGGATCCCATGTGAAAGGCGATACTCTGTGAAAGAGAATCCAATGTGGGAGGGGGCTTGCCCCCTCCCACATTTGAATGCTTGATTAGAGGGCCGCCAGCGCCTGTTTTACCGGCTCAGCCGGCGCGGTGGTCGACGCCACCTGCTGCTGTTCCTTCAACCGTGCAGCCACTTCCCTGGAAATCGCGTCCTGTTTTTCCTGCGGCAGCGCCTGCGCCTGCTCTTCGGTCAACCCCTGTTCCTTGAGCAACTGCTCACGAATGCGTTCGCCCGGGGATTTGCTCATGTACTCGGTGAGTTCCGCGCGCGTGCCGGAGGCGGGCGCCGAGGCCTGGAGCTGCACACGGGTCTTGGCAAACGCCTCGTCAATACGCCCGCTCGCCTTGTCCAGATCCTTCTGCGCGGCCGGCAGGGTCAAGGCAGGCTGCGTTGCTGCCAGCACGCCGCTGTACAGGGTGCTGGCGGCCGCATTGGCCGGGTCCATGTCGGGCCGATTGACCTGTTGGACGTTCGATACGGCCTGGGTGTTGTTGTTAACCAGCATGATCGGTCACCTGCGCAAGTGTTCAGTACGAACTCTGGAGCAAATAGCGTGCCGCGTGCGCCGTGCCCGTTTTATTGGGCCTCGGGCCGCCGTCGCGGCAACCGATGGCCCGTCGACGGCCAACCCTTGCCGTCAATGGGCGATGTTTTCCAGTGTCAGGTTGCGCGTACGCGGCCCGAACCAACTGATGGTGATCATTACGATGAGCATGCTGCTGGCGATAAACGCCAACACCCCCGGTGTGCCCAGGTGTTCGAGGATAAAACCGATCAACAGGCTGCTGAACACTGTCGACAAGCGGCTGAACGAGTAGCAGAAGCCGACCGCCCGCGCGCGAATATTGGTCGGGAACAGTTCGGCCTGATACGAGTGGTAGCTGTAGCTCAGCCAGGCGTTGCAGAAGGTGATCATCACGCCGCAGAAGATCAGCCCCACCGCGCTGGTCTGCAAGGCGAACAGGCTGCCGAAGATCATCGCGCCCATGGCCGAGCCGACAATCTGCCACTTGTTTTCAAAGCGGTTGGCCACCTTCACGAACAGCAGCGGCCCCAGCGGGTAGGCGAGGGTGATGATGAACGCATACAACAGACTGTGGGTCACGCTGACGCCCTGGCCCGACAGCAGCGCTGGCAGCCAATTGCCAAAGCCGAAAAAACCGATGGCCTGGAATACGTGGAACACGATCAGCATCAGCGCACGGCGGCGGTAGGGCGGTTGCCAGATATCGGCGAACCGGCCATTGCCCTGCACATTGACCGCCTCGGGTTCCGGTTCATCCAGGGGGTTACCGTGATCTTTGCGGCAGCGCGCTTCAAGGTTGTCCATGATGGCGCCGGCTTCGTCGAACCGACCTTGCTGCGCCAGCCAGCGCGGCGACTCCGGCAGGCGCTTGCGCAGTTGCCAGATAAACAGCGCAAACACCGCACTGCTCAGCACCACCCAGCGCCACCCGGCAATGCCAAACGGCGCCTGGGGCACAAGCCACCACGACATCAACGCCACGGTCGGCACCGACAGAAACTGAATGAAAAACGCAAAGGCAAACGCCGAACTGCGCATGCGCTTGGGCACCAGCTCCGAGAGGTAGGCGTCGATGGTCACCAGCTCGATCCCCAAGCCAATGCCCACCAGAAAGCGCATACAAATGATGCCCAGGGCGGAGGTCTGCAGGCCCATCAACACCGTGGCGACGGTGTACCAGACCAGCGCGAAGGTAAAGATCGCGCGGCGCCCGTAACGGTCGGCGATGGGGCTGAGCAGGCTGGCGCCGAAGAACAGGCCGAGAAACGTCGCCGCTGCGAAGGCGGCCTGGTCGGAGAAGCCGAACACGCCTTCGCTGCCGATGTGGAACAAGCCGGCGCTGATCAGGCCTGGGCTGATGTAGGCGGTCTGGAACAGGTCATACAGCTCGAAAAAACCGCCAATCGACAGCAACGCCACCAGGCGCCAAATAGTCGCAACGGGAGGAAGGCGGTCGATGCGCGCACTGATATGGGCGGCCCGGACCGGATCGATGCCGTCCGTGGAAGAGGCGGTGAGTGTCGACATGAGGGACCCTTTAGTGAGCGGTAAGGAATGGCATTCAGCGTCAAGCTAGACACGTTTACTTACAACTTAACGCGTGTCGCCCCTGTTTTTTCAGTTGTGACCGTCCAGGGCGAAGGTGTGAAAGCCCGCGTGCCGGGCCAGGCGCTGGTAGTACGCCGCGACGGCGGGATAGTGCGGGCGCTGCATTGGCGTCATCTGCCAGCGATGGACTGACAGGCCGATCAGGATGTCGGCGAGGGTGAACTCATTGCCGGCCACGTAGGCACCGGTGTTCGCCAACTGTTGTTCGAGAATGCCCATCCTGTCGTTCCACACCTGCACGGCGGCGGCGATTTGTGTCGCATCCAGACCCTCCGGGTTGTTGCGCACCAGCGCGGTAAAGGCAGCGCCCCAGGCGCGGTTGAGTTCGACGGCTTGCCAGTCGATCCATTGCTCCACCCGGGCGCGCGGCGCCGGCTCGATGGGCAACAGGTCATGGCGCTGGTAAAGGCCCACGAGATAGCGGCAGATGGTGTTGGACTCCCACAGCACGCCGTGGTCGTCGATCATCACCGGTATCTGCGCATTGGGATTGAGGGCAAGGAATTCAGCGGATTGGGTGGGCTTGAAGCCGATGCCCCAGTCCTCACGCACGTAGTCGATGCCCAGTTCCTGGCACGTCCAGAGTACTTTTCGCACATTGATGGAAGACGTGCGGCCCAAGATTTTCAGCGAATGCCCCATGGTGCGCCCCTGGCAATTGAGAATGGCCAATCTAGCAGGGGATGCGAGGCGAGCACAGTCCGTAATATGTGGCGAGCGGGCAAGCCCTAATGCCGTTCAGTTAAGCGCAGATTCCCTGTGGCGAGCAGGCTTGTCCTGCGTTGGGCTGCGCAGCAGCCCCAAAGCCAGGCGCTGAGCCGTATCAGGTGTACCGCGTTTTGCTCGATTGGGGGCGCTTCGCAGCCCAACGCGGGGCAAGCCCTAATGCCGTTTCAGTTAAGCGCAGATTCCCTGTGGCGAGCAGGCTTGTCCTGCGTTGGGCTGCGCAGCAGCCCCAAAACCAGGCGCTGAGCCGTATCAGGTACACGGCGTTTTGCTTGATTGGGGGCGCTTCGCACCCCAACGCGGGGCAAGCCCTAATGCTGTTCAGTTAAGCGCAGATTCCCTGTGGCGAGCAGGCTTGTCCTGCGTTGGGCTGCGCAGCAGGCCCAAAACCAGACGCTGAGCCGTATCAGGTACACCGCGTTTTGCTCGATTGGGGGCGCTTCGCACCCCAGCGCGGGGCAAGCCCGCTCGCCACAACAAGCCCGCTCGCCATAACAAGTCTGCTTGGCACAACACGCTCGCTTGGCGCAGCGCTGCACCGTTTATTGGGGCCGGCTTTCAAGTGCGTGGCATGTGTTGATCCATCGCTTTGCCCACCAGCAATACGCTCAGCTCACTCAGTTGATGAATGGCGAGCGCAACATCGCGGTGTTTGCCCGTGAGGTCATCGGACAGGTCGAGCAGCAGGGTGCTGACGGAGCATACGGTTTCGTAGCTGTTGGTCAGCAGGGATTCGGTGGAAATATCGGGGACGAGGGTGAAGAGCGTATGCGGGGGATTGACACTTTGCATGGCTAAGTACCTGATTTTTGCCGGCGCCCGCATCGCTACTAAACGAGAGGTGGCAGCTGTACGCAGGTTAGTAGACCGGTAATCCCGCACAAAACCCGGCGCGCCCGAGGGCGCCCTACGCACAGCCGCCATAATGGGCCTGTGCATATTGTGCAAAGGAATTCGGGCTACTAAACCCGACCACCGAGAAATTCGGCGACGGACAAACCTTAGACAGACCGACCCTGGCGCACAAGCCGGCGGATTCTGACGTAAGCGTAGGCAACGGAGCAAGGTGCTTACCGCAATGTCAGCCCATTCCTACAGGCCTCCTACGTACTCTCCCTCACCTGCAACTCAAACCCCATATCCACCACCGGTTTGGCAATCCGGTTACCCGCCATGATCGTCAACAAATGCTCCGCTGCTCGCCGGCCGATCGCTTCGCGTGGCGTGCTGATGCTGCTAAGGCGCGGCACCATGAACGAAGACGCTGGCAAGTCGTTGAACCCCAGCACCGCCACTCGCCCTGGCACCTGAATGCCGTGGCGCATGGCTTCGAGCAGCGCGCCATGGGCCAGGTCGTCGTTGCCGAAGAACACCGCATCCACGTCGGGGTGCGCCGCCAGCAACTGCAGGAACAGTTCGCCGCCCAGGCCCACGGAAGACGGGCGCGGTGTCAGTATTTCCAGCGCCGGGTCGTACAGGCCGGCCTGTTGCAGCGCCCGGCGAAAACCTTCGCCGCGCAGCAGGGTGCGCTGGTCCAGCTGCGCGCCGATATAGGCCAGGCGTTTGCGCCCCCGGGACAGCAAATGCGCGGCGGCCGTTTCGCCCGCCGCCAGTTGCGAGAACCCCACGCAATTCACCCCGGCATTGGGGTCCAGGTCCATCATGTACACGCAGGGCACGTTGCTGGATTCGACCATTCGTCGCGCGCTTTCGGTGCGATCAAAACCCGTCAGCAGCAGGCCGCGTGGCTGGTAGGCCATGTAGTTGCGCAGCAGGTTTTCTTCTTCGTCGCGCGAATAGTGGGAGTTGCCGATCAGCACTTCGAAGCCCTTGGGCCTAAGCACCTGATGGATGGCTTCGAGGGTTTCGATAAACAAAAGGTTGGACAACGACGGCACCAGCACCACCACCGAATGGCTCTGGGCCGAGGCGAGGGCGCGGGCGGCGGGGTTGACCACATAGTTGAGCTCGGCGGCGGCCTGCCGCACTTTTTCGGCCAGTTCCGTGGCCACGCTGCTGATGCCACGCAGGGCGCGCGAGGCGGTGATCGGGCTGACGCCGGCCAGACGGGCGACTTCGTTGAGGGTCGGGCGCCCCGTGGTGCGCGTATTCTTATCGTTCTTGGAGGTCATCAGGCGGCTTGCCAAACAAAAATCGAGGCACTAAGGTAGCGCTGTCTCCGAAGGGCTGCAAATGATTGAACCCTGGGTTGCCTGATCCGGTTCACTGCTAGAAGCAAGTCAGTTGGAACGGATGCACGCGTCACTCCATAAAAAAAGACAAGACGGCGCGGGAAAAGCCTGTTTTTGCACTAGCCTTACAGCGTGCAAAGGTAGCGCTATCTGCGTCCTGAGGTGTTTCATGAGTCAACCTGTTACCGCCCTGGTCATCATGGGTGTTTCCGGCTGTGGCAAGTCCAGCGTCAGCGAGGCCCTGTGCCGCCTGAACGGCGCCACCGCCATCGAAGGCGACAGCTTTCACCCTGCCGCGAACATCGAAAAGATGAGCGCCGGCCACCCCCTCAACGACGACGACCGCGCCGGCTGGCTCGACATCCTCTGCGATGAGCTGCGCCGTTCGCTCAAGGCCGGCGAGCATCCCGTGCTCACCTGTTCGGCCCTCAAGAAAAAATACCGCGACCACCTGCGCGAAGCCGCGCCGGGCCTGGGTTTCGTGTTTCTGGAGCTGACCCGTGCGGTGGCCGCCGACCGCGTGTCCCATCGCCCCGGTCATTTCATGCCGGCCAGCTTGATCGACAGCCAGTTCGCTACCCTTGAATCGCCCAAAGGCGAGCCGCTGACCCTGGCCCTCAACGCCAGCGAAGACAGCGTCGAAGCGCTGGCCGAGCAAACCAATGCCTGGTGGCTCAAGCACGGTTTTGAACCTACTCATTGATTTTTTGCCGGAAGAGATAGCGCTATCCCCGGCAGGAAATTCAACACCCGCTTTAATAACAACAACAAACAGGAGAGACCCCCCATGTTTGGCATGTCCCACGAGTCCTACCTGCTGCTTGATGCAGTGGTCACTATCATCGGGTTGATCGTACTGATCACCCAATTCAAGGTGCACCCGTTCATTGCACTGATCATCGCGGCCGGCTTTCTCGGCCTGACCTCGGGCATGCCCGTGGACAAGATCATCAAGGCCTTCCAGGACGGTTTCGGCGGAGTGCTCGGCTTTGTCGGCATCATCCTTGCGCTGGGCACCATGCTCGGCAAGATGATGGCCGAATCCGGCGGCGCCGATCAGATCGCGCAGACCCTGATCCGCGCCTTCGGCAAGGAAAAGGTGCAGTGGGCGATGATGTTCGCCGCGTTCCTGGTGGGCATCCCGCTGTTCTTCGAGATCGGCTTCGTGCTGCTGATTCCGCTGGTATTCATCGTCGCGCGGCGCACCGGCGTGTCGCTGATCAAGATCGGTATCCCGTTGCTCGCCGGCCTGTCGGCGGTGCACGGTCTGGTGCCGCCGCACCCGGGGCCCCTGCTGGCCATCGGCGTGTTCGGTGCGGACATCGGCAAGACCATCCTGTACGGCCTGATCGTTGCGCTACCGACGGCCATCATCGCCGGGCCGATCTTCGGTACGTTCATTTCCAAGTACATTCCGGGCAACCCGTCCCAGGAACTGGTGGACCAACTGGCCCGCGAGCCGGAAGCGAAAACCCTGCCGAGCTTCGGCATCACGCTGGTCACCGTGCTGCTGCCGGTGTTCCTGATGCTGCTCAAGACCTTCGCCGACATCGGCCTGCCGGACGGCCATGTGGTGCGCAACTGGATGGACATGATCGGTCACCCGATCACTGCGCTGTTGCTGGCGCTGCTGCTGTCGCTGTACACCTTTGGCCATCGCCAGGGCATCCACGCCAAACAGATCCTCAAGCTGCTCGACGCCAGCCTTGCACCGACCGCCGCGATCATCCTGATCATCGGCGCCGGCGGTGGCTTCAAACAGATGCTGGTGACCAGCGGCGTGGGCGACGTGATCGGCCATATGGCGGTGAGCGCGCAGATCAACCCGATCCTGCTGGCCTGGCTGGTGGCGGCGGTGATTCGTGTGGCCACCGGTTCTGCGACCGTGGCGACCATTACCGGCGCGGGCATTGTGGTGCCGGTGGTGGGCATGATCCCGGGGGTCAACCGTGAGCTGCTGGTGCTGGCGACGGGAGCAGGTTCGTTGATCCTGTCTCACGTCAACGATGCGGGGTTCTGGCTGGTCAAGCAGTACTTCAACATGACCGTGGTGGAGACTTTCAAGACCTGGACGGCGATGGAGACCATCCTGTCGGTGGTGGCGCTGATCTTCATCATGTTGTTGTCGCTGGTGGTGTAAGCCACACCGCAAAACAACGGTGTGAGCCCAATCCAATGTGGGAGGGGGCTTGCTCCCGATGGCAGAGTGGCAGTCACTGCATCTGGTGACTGACCCATCGCCATCGGGAGCAAGCCCCCTCCCACCGTTGTTACAGCATTGAATTCAGGCTCTGGTAACCAACCCATCCGCCCTGAACATCCCGCGAATCCCGCGCACGGCCTGGCGAATCCGGTCCTGGTTCTCGATCAGCGCAAAGCGCACATGGTCATCGCCATACTCGCCAAAGCCGATGCCCGGCGACACACACACCTTGGCCTCCAGCAGCAATTTCTTGGCAAACTCCAGCGAGCCCATGGCGGCATACGCCTCGGGGATCTTCGCCCATACGTACATCGACGCCTTGGGATTCTCGACCATCCAGCCCAGCTCATGCAGGCCCTTGACCAGCACATTGCGGCGCTGGCGGTACTGCTCGGCGATGTCCTTCACACACTGCTGGTCGCCTTCGAGCGCGGCAATCGCCGCCACTTGCAGCGGGGTGAAGGTGCCGTAGTCGTGGTAACTCTTGATCCGCGCCAGGGCGTTGACCAGTTCCGGGTTGCCCACCATGAAACCGATGCGCCAGCCGGCCATGTTGTAGCTCTTGGACAGGGTGAAAAACTCCACCGCAATGTCCTTGGCGCCGGGCACCTGCATGATCGACGGCGCTTTCCAGCCGTCGTAGACGATATCGGCGTAGGCCAGGTCATGCACCACCAGCACGTCGTACTGCTTGGCCAGGGCGATTACCCGTTCGAAGAAATCCAGCTCCACGCACTGCGCGGTCGGGTTGGACGGAAAGCCGAGGATCATCATCTTCGGCTTGGGGATCGAGCCACGGATGGCCTGCTCCAGCTCGGCGAAAAAGTCCACGCCCGGAATCAGCGGCACTGAACGCACCTGGGCGCCGGCAATCACCGCACCGTAGATGTGAATCGGGTAGCTCGGGTTGGGCACCAGCACGGTGTCGCCCTGATCCAGGGTGGCCAGCATCAGGTGCGCCAGGCCTTCCTTGGAACCGATGGTGACGATGGCCTCCGACTCGGGGTCGATGTCCACGTCATAACGGTCCTTGTACCAGCGCGAAATGGCCCGGCGCAGGCGCGGAATGCCTTTAGAGGTGGAGTAGCCGTGGGTGTCTTCACGCTGGGCGACGGTGACCATCTTTTCCACGATGTGCGGGGGGGTGGGGCCGTCAGGGTTACCCATGCTCAAGTCGATGATGTCTTCGCCGCGCCGACGCGCAGCCATCTTCAGCTCGGCAGTGATATTGAAAACATAGGGAGGGAGTCGATCTATGCGCGCAAAGCGGCGCGGCGAACCTTGGTCGGCCATTGTTGCCTCGAAGTACGTAAGCGCCCGGAACCGTCCGAGCGACGTTGGCCACTGCGGTGGCCTGCGGCAGACAATACGGTCGATGATGGCCAGTTGTCCATATGCGTGGGAAAAATTTCCGCATGGAGCAGGGCGCCGATATACCCCTATACTCGACGCGGGTTTGTTCCCTCATAAGAAGGAGACTGTTCGTATGGATCAGCAGACAAAACAACCGTTGGAGCCGCGCATGGAAGCGGGCAGGGCCATGGTGATTGCGGGCGTAAAAGGGCGTTATTCCAAGGCCACCGTCGGTGACATCCCGCGCCTGTGGGAGCTGTTCGACACCTGCATCAAGGACATCGGCAAGCGCGTCGGCGGGGTGACCTATGGCGTGTGTCATAACGCGCACCATGGCGAATTCGACTACATGGCCGGTGTTGAAGTACCCACCAAAGGCGATGTGCCCGGCAACTTCGAATCCATCGAGATCGCGCCGCTCAACTACGCCGTGTTCGCCCATCACGGGCCGGTGCAGGCACTGGCACAGACGTACGAGCGCATCATGTTCGAATGGCTGCCGCAGTCGGGCTACAAGGTCGTGGGGGCGGATTTCGAGCGCTACAGCGCGGACTTTGACGGGCGCAAGGGCACCGGCACGGTAGAGGTCTGGTTGCCGGTTGGGCAGAAGGCCTGATAACCCGAATCGGGGGCTGCTCAGCCCCCGAAGCTGTTTTGATAGGCCTGCGCAGATTGTCGTATCGCTTGTGCGACAGCTGGCACCAAGCGGCAGTACTCGTCTTCGCGCTTGAGTACCTGTTCGAGGGTTTGAAGCAGCGCCTGAATACGCGCTTCAGGTTTGTCGACTTCGCATGTCCTGGAAAATTCGAGGATGCCCAGGCGCGAAGCAAACAGAGATTTGTTGCCGTTGAGGTCCAGCGCCAGTGAGTCGTCGGGGAGGTAGGCTGTGGTGTTGACGATGTCGTACGCGGGTGCCAGCCGCGTGTCCGATTTCATCGGGTCACTGTAGAGCACACCGAAGTTTTTCAGGTGAGCATCGCCGTTGCCGACGATGCAGCTCAGCGCCACGCTGTCGAATAATTGATCGAGCGAACTGCGTTGATATTCCGGCGCGCAGAACACACGGACGGCCTTGGCCATGGCGGCGTAGCTTTTGGTGTACTTCTGCTCGGCAGACAGGCCCATCAATGAGGTCATGTCTTCGAAGCCGAGCGGGTTGAGCTGAGCGTCCCGGTCAAAGCGCCGCATGATGAACAGTTTGTGGTTCTGCGACAGATAGAACGGTGGCACCGGCAGACCCGCGTCTCGGGCAATCGACATGCACAGGTATTCATTGATGGCCAACCCTGGAAACTCGTCGCGTCCGCTCTTGATGATCAGGTCGTCGGTTTTTGAGGTAAATCTCTGTTCGGGCGTTCGGGGTTTCTCCGGCACCAGCACTTTGGGTTGAACGCCAGATATGCCGGCCCGCAGGATGTAGCGGTCCACCAGGTTCGCGAACAGATCTTCCGCGCCGTCCCAGGCCAGGATTTCGTCGAGGTTTTCTCCGGTGGCAGGTGTGCTGTTGCGCTGGATCAGTTCATTTACTTGATCACAAGACACGAAAACCCGGCCAATCGGTGCGCTGCCTCCTGAAAGCGCTAGCAGCAACATCGGGTCGACTTTTACCGTTTTGGCCAGGCGATTACGCAATTGCTCCAGCACATAACCTTCGGGCAGGTTCATCTGGAAGATGGGGTGCAGGCCTCTGCGGCGATATTCGTCCGCTCGCACGGGCATCGACAGGCTTATTGCGCTCTGCGCATGCGCGTTGTCGGCATAGCGGAACACATAGTCTTCAGTACTTGCCCGCATGCTGCCGCTGTCGCCTTGAGGGGTATGAACACGCAGTGCGAGGTTATTCACTGAATATATCCTCCAGTTCTTCAAGGGTCGGCAGGGTCACCGGCACCAGTTTGATCTCGCTGCCCAAAGCCGCCATTACGCGTGCAAAGGCATTCATGGAAACCGAGAGACTGCCTTTTTCAATTTCGATCAGTTTTTGTCGGGTTACACCGGCCAGCTTGGCCAGATCGGCCTGTGTGTAACCGCGATTGAGGCGCATGGTGCGGATTTGGTTGCCGAAGCGCTCGGCGATAACAGAAGTGTCCATGTCACGTATTCATTACTTTGAATTGGATAAGTCATGTATACGTGACATTTAGTATCAGTCAAGACTCTCGCGACCAAACGCCCGGCGCAACCTGCGCTCATACCCGATCCGCCCTTTGTACGCCTCCCCGCTGTCCACCCACCCCGCCCGCAGGTACAGGCCCATCGCCGCGACGTTGTCACTGTCCACCGACAATTCCAGTGCCTTGATCTGCGGCCAGGTTTCAATGGCCACAGCGGGTAACGCCAGCAGGCAAGCCTTGCCAAACCCGCGCCCTTGCTGGCGCCGATCCACCTGCAACGCGTGCAGCGTCGCGCTGTGTTCATCGGCCCATTGGGGCAGGCACGGGGGGCGCTTGAGCAGCAGGAAGGCAACGGGAATCTCGTCGGCCAGCAGGGCAAATCCCTTCACGCCAGGGCTGGGGTTGACCAGCAGCGTATTGAGGGCGCAGTACATGTCACCGGAAAACGGCAGTTGCTCGGGGTGAACTTCGATGTCGCGCAGTTGCTGTTGTTGCACAGCAGTCAGCGCTTCGTAGGAAACAAGGCGGGTTTGCATAGGGAAAACCGAACGGCGCAGTGAGGAAAGCAGTTTAACGCCTTCCCTGATCGCCCAGACAAAGAAGATCACTCCTGTGGCGAGCGGGCTTGCCCCGCGTTGGGGTGCGAAGCGCCCCCAATCAAGGAAAACGCGGTGTACCTGACACTACGAGGAGTATGGTTTGGGGCTGCTTCGCACCCCAACGCGGGCAAGCCCGCTCGCCACCACCACAACAAGCCTGCTGGTCACACGCAAATGCCCTTTGTCTGACAGGACTCAGTCAAGCATCTGCCCCAGCAACCAGCTCCCTGCCGGCCCCGGTGGTCGTTGCCGTGACCATAACGCGTCGATCGCCACCGAACGCGGCCAGCCGCGTACCTTGAGTTCCACCAGGCTGGCATTGCCGAAGCGCTCCACCAGCCAGCGGGGCAGGGGGGCCCAGCCGAACCCCAGTTGCGCCATTTCCATCAGCATCAGGTAACTGGCGGCCGACCACACGCGCCCGGCCGCGCGGTTGTCGTAGGGTTTGACGATGCTCGCCAGGCGCAGTTCGCGGTGCTGTTTCAAGCGCTGCGGGTCCACCTGCGCAAGGCTCGCCAGGGCATGCTGCGGTGACACGAACAATGCGGTTTCGGTGCGCTCCTGCACCGGCGAACTGGTGAGGTCGGGCGGGTAGACGTCCTGCTGCTCGATAAACGCCATGTGCGCGCGGCCGCTTTGCACCAGGTCGACCAGGTCATCGCATTCGGCGATCAGCCATTCCAGCTCCAGGTCCGGGTAACGTTCGGCAAAGGCGAGGATTGCGGTTTCGAAGCGCGGCGACTGGTAGGTGTCCGACATGGCAATCGTCACCTTCGGCTCCAGGCCCTGTGCCAGTTGACTCGCCGCCAGTTGCAGGCGGCTGCTGGCCTCCAGCACCTGTTCCGCCCGTTGCAGCAGCACATGCCCGGCCGCGGTCAGCGTGGGCTTGCGGCTGCTGCGGTCGAACAGCACCACATCCAGGTCAATCTCCAGGCTCGCCACCGCCGCGCTGATGGTCGACTGGCTCTTGCCCAGCTTGCGCGCCGCCGCTGAAAAAGAGCCCTGGGTGGCGGCCTGAACAAACGCCTGCAGCACTTCGTGAGAGGCCATGAGGTATCGCCTTGGTCGGTGGTTATTGGTTATGAAGTATCGGTGTGGCGGGTGAGCATGGCAACCGTCGTCAATCACGGAGTCGGGCCATGAACCCTACCAAATCGATCACTGAACGCGTTTGCCAGGCCCTCGGTTTCGAGGGCCTGGCCTTGTTGATCTGTACGCCGTTGCTGGTGTGGATCACCGGCAGACCGGCGCTGGAAATGGGCGCGGTGACCCTGGGCATGAGTTTGTTGGCGCTGACCTGGAACATCATCTTCAACAGCCTGTTCGACCGACTCACGTTGCGCCTGCAACTCGCCGGCGGCGCCTGGACTCGCGTGCTGCACGCGCTGATGTTCGAAGGCGGGCTGATCATCGTGGCCGTGCCGTTGATTGCCGCGTGGATGAAGATCAGCCTGTTGCAGGCCCTGATGCTCGACATTGGCGTGCTGCTGTTTTTTCTGCCGTACACCTACGTGTATCACTGGGGCTACGACGTGTTGCGCGACAGGTTCCTACAAAAACATGCCACCCGACGCCTCGATACGTTGCCCGGTGATCCATGCGCTGCCGTCGGCCAGCAGGCTGGCGATGACGCCGCCGATATCATCCGGTAAGCCGGCGCGGCCCAGGGCGGTGTTGTTGGCGACCATGGCGTTGAGGCCGGCGTTGTCGCGCACGGCGCCGCCGCCGAAGTCGGTTTCAATGGCGCCGGGGGCGAGGATGTTGACGCTGATGCCACGGGTGCCGAGTTCCTTGGCCTGGTAGCGGGTGAGCACTTCCATCGCGCCTTTCATCGCGGCATAGGCGGCGTAACCGGGCAGGCTGAAGCGCGCCAGGCCGCTGGACACGTTGAGGATGCGTCCGCCGTCGCGGATCAACGGCAACAGCTTCTGGGTCAGAAAAAATGGCCCCTTGAATTGAATCGCCAGCAACTGATCGAACTGCGCTTCGGTGGTCTCGGCAAAGCTTGCGTGAATGCCGATCCCGGCGTTGTTGACCAGAAAATCGAAGTGATCCTGTGCGAAAACATCTCTGAGTACGCGGGCAATGTCGCCAGCGAACGCGTCGAAGGTGGCGCTCTGGCCCACATCCAGTTGCAGCATCGCCGCGCGGCCGCCCAGTTGCTCGATCTGCGTCACCAGAGCCTGCGCCTCGTCGGCCTTGCTGTGATAGGTGCCGATGATGTCGACGCCCTGCGCTGCCAGGTGCAGGGCGGCGTTTTTGCCCAGACCACGGCTGGTGCCGGTGATCAATGCGATTTTACGGGTCATGGTGAGTGCCTCTGCGTGTAGGTGTAGGTGTGGAACGAGTGTATTTGTCCGACCACAACGTGATAAACAGTGCTATACCGGAATCACTGGCCGGATAAGGCGAACAATCCATGAACAAGCTTGAACTGCTGCGCACCTTCGTACGGGTCACTGAGTTGTCGAGTTTCACCCAGGCGGGCGAGCGCCTTGGCCTGCCGCGCTCTACCGTGTCCGAGCATGTGCAGGCGCTGGAGGAACTGCTCGGCGCGCACCTGTTGCAGCGCACCACGCGCAAGGTGCAGGCGACCCAGGACGGCCTTGTGCTGTATGAGCGCAGCAAGGACCTGCTGGCGCACATGGAGGAGCTCGAAGGGCTGTTTCGTCAGGATGAAGCGCAACTGGCGGGACGTATTCGGGTGGACATGCCCAATGTGATGGCGCGGGACCTGATCCTGCCGCGCCTGCCCGACTTCATGCACGCGCACCCGCTGATCGAGCTGGAAATCAGCACCACCGACCGCCAGGTCGATCTGCTCGCCGAAGGGTTCGACTGCGTGCTGCGCGTGGGTGCGCAGCCGGACCAGAGTGTGGTGGCCCGCTGGCTGTGCAGTCTGCCGATGCTCAACTGCGTGAGCGCCACCTACCTGCAACGCTTTGGCACGCCGCACACACTCGCCGACCTGGCCAACCACCATCTGGTGCATTACGTGCGACCGTTGGGCTCACGCTCGGCGGGGTTCGAATACCTGCTGGGCAACAAGGTGCAGCGCCTGCCCATGGCCGGGCGGGTCACGGTCAACAGCACCGATGCCTACAAGTCGGCATGCCTGGGCGGTTTCGGGATTATTCAGGTGCCAGCCCTGGGCCTCGGCGCGGAACTGGCCAGCGGTGAGCTGGTGGCGGTATTGCCGGACTACCCGGCACCGCCGCTGGACGTTTCATTGCTGTACGCCGGGCAGCGGCATTTGCCGTTGCGCGTGCGGGTGTTCATGGACTGGCTGGCCGGCGTGCTGCAAGCGCAGCTCTAACGCCGCGCCGACAACTGCTGCGGGGCCAGGAACGCGTCGTGGAAGTAGTCGCGAAACGCCTGCATCGCCGGGGTAAACGCGCGCTCGCGGTGCCAGGCCAGGCCCACGCTCATGGGCGTTACCGGGTCGGTGACGGTCAGGGTTTCGATGCGCTTGCCTTCCAGCGACCAGGGCCGGTGCACCAGGTCCGACAGGATCGCCACGCCGCTGCCATTGGCGACCATGCTGCGCACCGCTTCCACCGAACTGGTGCGCAGCCGCACGTTTGGCGTCTGCCCGGCCTGTTCCCAGTAGCGCATGGCGCTGTGTTCGGCCTCGTCCACGGTGAGCAGGATATAAGGCTCCTGCGCCACGTCCGCCAGGCTCACCGCGCCCCGTTCGCACAACGGATGATGGCTGGGCAGCCACAGGCGGCGTTCGGAGTTGAACAGGATTTCCGAGACGATCGCCGGGTGCGTGAGGTTGGCGGTGAGCACCACGGCCATGTCGAACCCGCCGTCGAGCAGGCCCTGTTCGATGGCCTGGCGCTCCTGTTCGAACACCTCGATGGTCACGTCCGGGTGCCAGTGCTCCATGCGCTGCAAGTGGTGCGGCAAAAAATAGCCCAGCACGGTGTAACTGGCGGCGACGCGCAGTACGCCGCTGGCGCGGTGGTCCGGCAAGGGGCTGTTCAGCGCGTCGTCGACACTGCGCACGATCACATAGGCACGGTTGAGAAAGTGCCGGCCTGCGTCGGTGAGGTTCATGCCCTGGGCCGAGCGCATGAACAACTGCACGCCGAGCAGGGCTTCCAGCTCCTTGATCGCCGTGGTGACCGCCGATTGGGAGATGTTCAAGTGAATCGCCGCCTGGGAAATCTGGCCGATTTCGGCGGTGGCGACAAAGTAACGGACCTGGCGCAGGGTGAGGGACATCTGCCTCTCCAGTACTTGGGGGTATCTGATTTTCAGAAGATGCCCCATCTGATAATAGATCTTCCCAAGGGGTCAAGGGGCAGCCTACTTTCGCTGCATCCCCTTTGACGGAGCGCACGCGATGCAGGCAGTGGATTTCAATTCAGACATGGGCGAAGGCTTCGGCCCCTGGACCATCGGCGACGGCGTCGACGCGGAGTTGATGGCCTATATCAGCTCGGCCAATATCGCCACCGGCTTTCACGCCGGCGACCCCGGCACCATGCGCCGCACCGTGGCGCGCGCCAAACAGCTGGGCGTCGCCATCGGTGCGCATCCGGGCTTTCGCGACCTGGTCGGTTTCGGCCGCCGCCATATCAACGCGCCGGCCCAGGAACTGGTGGACGACATGCTCTACCAGCTCGGCGCCCTGCGCGAAATCGCCCGGGCCCAGGGGGTGACTCTGCAGCACATCAAACCCCATGGCGCGCTCTACATGCACCTGGCCCGCGACGAGGAAGCCGCGCGCCTGCTGGTACAAAACCTGCAAATCATCGAGCCGACGCTGTTGCTGTACTGCATGCCCAACTCGGTGATCTGGCGCGTTGCCAGGGAGCTGGGGCAACCCGTGGTGCGCGAGTTCTACGCCGACCGTGAGTACGACCTCAGCGGCTCCATCGTGTTTACCCGCAACGTGCGTGCGCTGGACCCGGCCACCGTGGCGGCGCGGGCGCTGCGCGCGTGCCAGAGCGGGTGGGTGCGCACTGTGGAAGGCGAAGACCTGTTCATCGAATTCGACTCCATCTGCCTGCACAGTGACACCCCCGGCGCGCTGGAACTGGTGGAAGCCACCCGTGAAGCGCTGGACCGCGCCGGTATTGACGTCAGAACCCCCCAATAAGATCGACCCGCTCACTTTTTTGCCTGCCTTTCTACAATGATTCCAAGAGGAACAGACATGGCTGAAACGTCCCCCATCCGCTACAGCTTCGGTGCTGACGAACACCTGTTCGCCGAGGTCAGCGACAGCATGTCCCTGGAGGCCTTCTTCACAGGCATGGCGGTGACCCGCGCGGTGGAGCGTCTGGCGCTGGAAGGCGTGCTGGATATCTGCCTGGCCAACGCCTCGTTCCAGATCCGCTTCGATCCCGACCGCATCGCGCCCCACGTGTTGCTCGACGCCGTGCAAAGCGCCGAGGCCCAGGCCGTGGCCGAGCGCACCCTGCACACGCGCATCATCGAAATTCCGGTGCTCTACAACGACCCCTGGACCCATGAAACCCTGATGCGTTTTCGCGACCGTCATCAGGACCCCAGCGGCACTGACCTGGAATACGCCGCGCGCATCAACGGCCTGGCCGATGTGGACGCGTTCATCCACGCCCACAGCGGTGCGCCGTGGTTTGTGTCGATGGTCGGGTTTGTGGCGGGCTTGCCGTTCATGTTTCAGATGGTCGAGCGCGCGCGGCAGTTGCAGGTGCCCAAGTACCTGCGCCCGCGCACCGACACGCCCAAACTGACCCTGGGCCATGGCGGCTGTTTCGGCTGCATCTACTCGGTGCGCGGCGCCGGCGGTTATCAGATGTTTGGGGTGACCCCGGCACCGATCTACGACCCGGCGCAGCAGTTGGCTTACCTCAAGGAGCACATGGTGTTCTTCCGGCCTGGCGACATCGTGCAGTTCAAGCCGATTGACCGTGCTGCCTATGACCTGGCGGTGGCTGAGGTGGACGCCGGGCGCTTCGATCTGCGCATCCGCCCCGTGGAATTTTCCCTCGACGCGTTTCTCGCCGACCCCGTCGGCTACCCGAAAACCCTGCAGGAGGCGCTGGCATGATCAAGGTGCTCAAACCTGGCCTGGCCACCTCCGTGCAGGACCTGGGCCGCGAAGGTTATTACCACCTGGGCATCCCGCCTTCGGGTGCGCTGGACCAATACGCGCTGAGCGCGGCCAACCACCTGGTGGGCAACCCGCTGGGGGCGGCGGGGCTGGAATGCACCTTGATCGGCCCTGAGCTTGAGTTTACGCAGGACGCGTTGGTGGCACTCAGCGGCGCATTGATGTCACCGCGCCTGGACGGCGAGGTGGTGCACCAGGACACCGCCTTTGCGGTGCGCGCCGGCCAGGTACTGCGCTTCACGTTTCCCGTGGCCGGCGCACGCACATACCTGGCCGTGGCGGGCGGCATTGATGTGCCGCTGGTGCTCGGCAGTCGCTCCACTTATACCCTGGGCGCGCTGGGCGGTTTCCATGGCCGGCGTCTGCAGGAGGGCGATGTGTTGCCGGTCGGCGAAGCCAGCGGCGCCGGCAGTGTCGGCAACAGTCTGCCGATGGCCTTGCGCCGTTCGGTGGGCGGCGACATAACCCTGCGAGTGGTGCCGGGGCTGTATTACGAGCGCTTGACCACGGGCGCGAAAAGCAGCTTTTTTGCCGAACCCTGGACGGTGGGCTCCGAGGCCGACCGCATCGGCTATCGCTTCAAGGGCGGCAGCGCGTTGAGCTTTCAGCCACGGGAGCAGCCATTTGGCGCCGGCTCCGATCCGTCGAACATTGTCGACAGCTGCTACCCGATCGGCTCGATCCAGGTACCGGCGGGTCTGGAGCCGATCGTGCTGCACCGCGACGCGGTATCGGGCGGTGGCTACGCCATGATCGGCACCGTGATCAGTGCCGACCTGGATTTGATCGGACAGATGCAGCCGAACCAGCGGGCGGGGTTTGTGGCGGTCAGCCTGGAAGAGGCGCTGGAGGCGCGGCGCGTCTACAAGAAGCGCCTCAACATAATGGCCGGGTTATTCACGTCCTGAGAAACACAGAAAACCCCTGTGGGAGGGGGCTTGCTCCCGATAGCGGTGGGTCAGCCAATTTTCAGGTAGCTGACCTGCCGCCATCGGGAGCAAGCCCCCTCCCACATTTTGAACAGTGTCCGGTCAGAACAGTTGGGTGAACAGCCAGTACAGGCTGCCCGACAGCAGAATCGCCGCCGGCAAGGTCAGCACCCATGCCATCAGCAGGTTACGGATGGTGCGCATCTGCAACCCCCCGCCATTGGCCACCATCGTGCCCGCCACGCCCGATGACAGCACGTGGGTGGTCGACACCGGCAATCCATACATATCCGCCGCGCCGATGGTCAGCATCGCGACCATTTCCGCCGATGCGCCCTGGGCGTAAGTCAGGTGGGTCTTGCCGATCTTCTCGCCCACCGTCACCACGATGCGCTTCCAGCCAACCATGGTGCCCAGCCCCAATGCGATGGCCACGGCGATTTTCACCCACAGCGGAATAAAGCGCGTGGAGTTGTCGAGTTGCTGTTTGAACAGTTGCAGCTTGTCCTGGGTGTCGGCGTCGAAGTTGCCGACCTTGCCCTTGTCCATCAGGCGAATGGTTTCGCTGGTCAGGTACATGTCGTTACGCACGTTGCCTACCGCTTCGGCTGGGACTTTGGCGAGGGAGCCGTAGCCTTTTACTTCGTCACCGATGTGGCCGGTGAGGGCGGCCAGCGCCGGCACCAGGTCCGCCGTGGGCTCCTTGGTGCGCACGTAGGTGGAGAGGACCGGGCGCGGGTCACCGAGCAATGGCTGCGGTGCGCTTTTCACCAGCGCCACCTGGGTCACCTCGGCCACCGCCGCGAACTGCAACGACTGCTCGGCGGGCATGGCGCGGTTGAGGGCATAGGCCATCGGCAGGGTGCCGACGAGGATCAACATAATCAGGCCCATGCCTTTTTGCCCGTCGTTGGAGCCGTGGGCAAACGACACGCCGGTGCAGGTGACGATCAGCATGCCGCGGATCCACCACGGCGGCGGGGCGTCGCCCTTGGGCGCCTTGTACAGCGCGCGATTCTTGACGAAGGCGCGCAGGGCCAGCAACAGCAGCGCGGCAAAGCCGAAGCCGATCAGTGGCGAAAGCAGCAGCGCATAACCGATCTTGATCGCCTGGCCCCAATCCACGCCGCTGGTGCCGTCACGCCCGTGCATCAAGGCATTCGCCACGCCGACGCCGATGATCGAGCCAATCAGGGTGTGGGATGAGGAGGCCGGCAAACCCAGCCACCAGGTGCCGAGGTTCCACAGGATGGCCGCGATCAGCAGGGCGAAGATCATCGCAAAACCGGCCGAGGAGCCCACCTGCAGAATCAGCTCGACCGGCAGCAGGGCGATGATGCCGAATGCCACCGCGCCGCTGGAAAGCAACACGCCGAGAAAGTTGAAGAACCCCGACCACACCACCGCAAAGTGCGGCGGCAGCGAGTTGGTGTAAATCACGGTTGCGACCGCGTTGGCGGTGTCGTGGAAGCCGTTGACGAACTCGAAACCCAGCGCGATCAACAACGCCACACCCAGCAGCAGGAACGGCGTCCAGGTGGTGACAACCGCGCCCATTTCCTTCATGTCGTGCATCAGGCTGTAGGCGGTGAATAACAGGCCCATGGCAAGCACGGCGAAGAACATGATCACGGTGATCAGGCCGGGTTTCTTGTCCAGTCGGGGTTTGGGATCGCCGTGTGAGGCGGTGGTGGAGGCAGTCAGTGAAGGGGTGGCCATGCCGGAGCATCCTGTGTGAGGAAGGATGTCGCCCATGATCATTACAAAATGTTACAGAGATGCTGCAACAGGTCAGTGTTCACGCGAATGAAATGGCCACTTGTCCAGAACTCACCGCCAAGCCCATGTGGGAGGGGGGCTTGCTCCCGATAGCGGAGTGTCAGGCACTGATGTGTCACTGACCCACCGCTATCGGGAGCAAGCCCCCTCCCACAGTTGATTGCATTGCAATCAGTAGTCCTTGCGTTTGCGAAAGGCCCAGCGCCCGGCGATCAAGGTGAAGGTGGCCACCAGCGCCACCAGGATCCAGAAGCCTTCCGGGTCCTGGGAGAGCGGTACGCCGCCCACGTTCATGCCGAAAAAACCGGCGATGATGTTGATCGGCAACGCCAGCACCGTGACCACGGTCAGGGTGAACAGCGTGCGGTTGCTCTGCTCGTTGAGATTGGCGGCGATTTCTTCCTGCAACAGCTTGATACGTTCACCCAGGGCCGTGAGGTCGTTGATGATCAGCGCGAACTCCTCGGTGGATTTGCGCAACTCCTTCACGTCTTCCTTTTGCAGCCATTGCGGCGGGCGATTGAGCAGGCGCAGCAGCGAGCCCGGCTCCAGCGCCAGCAGGCGTTGCAGGCGCACCAGCACACGGCGCGCGGCACCGAGTTCGGCGCGGTTGGTGGCCAGTTGCGAGGACAGCAGCTGGTCTTCGATATGGTCGACGCTGATGCTGGTCTTGCGCACGATCTGCGTCAGCACTTCGCCCTGATCGCGCAGCAAATGCACCAGCAGCGCCAGCGGCGAGCGAAAGCCCTCACCGGCCTTCACCGAGGAACGCAACTTGTCCACCGAGTGCAACGGTTGCAGGCGCGCGCTCACCAGCAGACGGCTGCGGGCGCACACCCACAAGGTGGAAATGTCCGACGACACCAGGCTGCTGAAGTTGAACACCACGTCGTTGACCACCGCCAGCAAGGCCGAGTCCACATGTTCGATACGCGTGGAGCGCGAGCCTTCGTGCAGGGCTTCGAAGAACTCCTCGGGCAAATCCAGATGCGCCTGCATCCAGCGTTCGCACGCGGCGTGGGCCAGGTTCAGGTGCAGCCACAAAAACTCGTCGGGGTCGGCCTGTTGTTGCAGGGCCTGCAGGGCGGTGGCGGAGTCGATCTGTTCGCCCTTTTCACCGGGGCGAAAACGGAAACCGTAAAGCAGGCCAAACAGATCGGGATCCTGGTGGCTGTGGTCAATGCTGTGGTTCATGGAGTCTCGCAGGGAAAGCGCCTGTAGGACGTTTCACAGGTTCGCATGCGCGAATCATTGCAAGGCTGGATGACGATTTTGTGACGCTTTGAAAACTTGCTCAGCGCGTCGTCAGCATGAAGGTGAAGCACGTCCCCGAATGCTCGCAGGTCGATACCTCCAGATCCCCGCCGTGGGCGTCGGCAATCTGCTTGACGATATACAAACCCAGGCCCAGGCCTGCTTGCGGGGTGTCGGTGACGGGGCGCGCGTAGGGCTCGAACAGGCGAGGCAAGGCCTGCCGGCTGATCTGCCCGGAATTTTTTACCGAGAGCGTGAAGAGGCCATGCTCGATCTTCGCCGTGACGTCCACAGGTCCCTCAGGGCGCCCGTGATGGATGGCGTTGGCCACCAGGTTCGAGAGTAACTGCGCCAGGCGCTCGCGGTCGCCGTGGACGCCACGCAGGTCGCCGATATCGGCGCGAATCACCCGCGTGGGGTGCACGCTCTGCACTTCGGACACCACGTGTTGCAGGGCGCTCTGCAACCCTTCGCAATCGCTCAGGTGCAGCGGAATGCCGCTGCCCATGCGGCCACGGGCGAAATCCAGCACGTCTTCGACCAACTGCGCAGCACGCCGGCCGCTGGTGAGAATGTGCTGCACCAGCGGGTCGGTGGCCGCTGATGAATGCTTGCGCAGCAGGCGTTCGGCGCTGAAGTTGATGGCGAACAAGGGGTTGCGCAGGTCATGGCCCAGCACCGCGATAAATTGCTCGCGCAGTTCTGCGGTGCCACGTTCTTCGTGCAGTTGCGCTTCGGTATGTTGCAGGGCTTCTTCGGCTTCGATCTGCAGCGACAGCACCCGCGCGAACGACTCCATGGTGGATTGGATCGCGCTGCTGCGCAGGTTGGCGGGGTTGGGGTCGAGGGCGCAGATGGTGCCAAAAAAACGCCCGTCGGTGCGGAACACCGGCACCGAAATATAGCTTTCAAACTGGTAGATACGCGGCGTGTGGTGGTCGTGATAAAGCGGGTCTTCGCTGGCCTTGTCGATCACCACGGACACATGGGAGCCGCGGATCTCGTGGCAGATAGTGGTGGTCAGGTCCAGCTCGCCGCCGACCCCGAGGCCGAATTCCAGGTGGTCAAGCACGGCGCAGGCGGTCCAGGTGTCGTCGGTCACCCTGGCCACGGCAGCGAAGCGCAGGCCGGTCATGTCGCTGATGACCTGAAGCATCGCGGGCACGGCGCTGATCCGGCCAATGGTAGCGATGTCGGCAGCTTTTGGTTCCATGCAGCAGCCTCTGTGCGCAGCGTGAAGGGCGTGGTTCCCTGCCCGATGCGGGGGATTTTAACGACCTTGGGTGGCGTGAGGGTAATTTCCTTTAATAAAGTAGGAATTTTCCTGCGCCCATAAAAAAACCGCGCCACCCGAAGGTGGCGCGGTTTTTTGGGGATTCAACTCAAGTGTCTTGCTTGTTTTCCAGCACGGCACCGGTCTTGGCGTCGAGCTTCACTTCAAAGCGCTTGCCGGTGGTGTCGGTCAGGTCCACTTCGTAGACATACTGGTCAGCGAAGCCGTGTTTGGTGTCCAGCTCAGTGTCAGTGATCGAAGCGCCAGGGTGAGTTGCCACGGCTGCTGCGTTGAGCTTGTCGAAAGGCATCACGGCGCCCGACTTGAGCAGGCCATCAATGTGATCCGGACGAACATCCGCCTGAGCCAAACCGGCGGTCAGGGTCAGGGCGGTGGCAGCGAACAGGGCAGTCAAAGTTTTCATGGTGTGTCCTCTTGGGTGAACTGTTTAAGTGGCGCCAGATTAACCAGCGCAACTTAATTCATCCTTAATGGCGCACTGACACCAATGCCTCAGTATTTATAGTCGTTGAGCAGGTCCTGCACGCTGGACGACGGCCAGCGCTTGTAGAACTTCAGCAGTTCGGCCGCGCGGTTGGTGAAAATGCCGTCGACACCGGCGTTCATCACTTTTTCGAAATCCACCGGCTCATCGACGGTGTAGACGTGCACCAGCAGGCCCTTATCGTGGGTCAGTTTGTTCATTTGCGGTTTCACCAGGTCGGTGTAGCTCTGGTCACCGTGATGGGTCAGCTCGGCCGAAGGGCCGGTGCCGATGGCGCCAAGGTCCTTGGCCTGGTCGACCCATTTTTCGAACTCGGCGGCGTCTTTCGGCTCTTGCTTGGCGTAGTAGGCGGCCTTGGTCGGCTCGCCGGATTCGGCGAAGGTCTGTTTGGATTTCGGCTCGATGCTGCCTTCACCCACCCACAGCAGCAGAATCTTCGGCGTGTTCGGCATTTCCTTTTGCAACTCTTTGAGGCTCGACACCTCGAAGGTTTGCAGCACCACGCGGCCCTTGCCCTGGCCGACGCCGGTGTTGCTCTTGCCCAGCTTGGAGCCGGCGGAGCTCAGCCAGCCCTTGTCCAGCAGCTTGTTTTTGAGGTCGGCTTCGATGCCCGGGAATTGCTTGGGCTCCTTGGTCTCGATGTACAGGCCGGGTTTGTGCTGCGGGTTGCCTTCGGCGATCTTGATGATGTCGTCCAGGCTCTGGATTTTCAGGCCGACGAAGCCCGGGCGGGCGCGGTCCGGGTAAGCGGCGTTGAACCAGCTGCCGGCGTCGAGGGTTTGCAGTTCTTTCCAGGTGAACTCGTTGGCCGGCGCGTCTTTGCGCTCGGGGAACTTGGTGGCCACGTCGGTGGTGCGCTGCAGGTTATTGTCGTGCAGGGCAAACAGCACGCCGTCCTTGCTGCGCTGCAGGTCCATTTCCAGGTAGTCGGCGCCCAGGTCGCGCGCGACCTTGTAGGCCGCGGCGGTGGATTCGGGGGCATCGTAGGACGCACCACGGTGGGCGATGACGGCCGGGTAGGGGATGCCTTCGTTTGTCGCCAACTCGGCCGGGCTGATCGAGTCGGCTGCCTGCGCCTGGCCAAGACCGAGCATCAGTGCGAGCAGCAAAGCGCTCTTGGAAAACGTGACAGGCATAAGCGAAGTCCTTTCGTGGAGGTAACTTGAGAAGGCTTCCTTTTTAACAAGTGATTGTGAACGGCGCTATCACCAAACCGACATTAACGTGCGCGCGGGGTGTTTTAGGGGCTTTCTTGACCCGGTAAAGATCAAATTGTGGGGAGGGAGCAAGCCCCCTCCCCACAGAGGTGTGCATTTCAGACTGAAAAGGCGTAAGCCCTTTCGACCTTGCACACGCGCGTATGAAACGCCGAATACCAGCTGGCGCGCCCTTGCTCGCGTACCTGCGTGTGCTCGGCGTTTTGCTTCCACGCCAGAATCGCCGCTTCGCTACGCCAATACGAAACCGTAATCCCCAGCCCGTCCTCGCGCGCCGACTCCACGCCGAGGAACCCCGGTTGTTCGCGGGCCAGTTCCAGCATGCGCAGGGCTGCCTGGCCGTAACCCTGGTCCCCCTCGCTGCGCAGCGAGCTGAAGATCACCGCGTAGTAGGGCGGCGCGGGTGTGTTGGCGATCATGCCGAAAGCGCCTGGCAGGCCTTGAGCAGCGCCATCGCCAGTGGCGGCGTGGTGCCCTTGAGCGCCGCACGTTCGGGCTGGAACAGCGTGGCGACGAAGAACGGGTGGTTCAGCAGTTCGACGGCGCGCGGCTCGCCGGCGGCGTCGTGGCCGCTGGCAATCAAGTCGCCTTCCAGCAGAGCGCTTTCGAAGGCGGGGTTGATGCCGTAGCGGCAGCGGTAGCCTTCTTCGAGATCCAGCTGGCCGTAGGCATCGGCGATGCGGGTGTTGGGGACCAAACGTATGGTGTCGATCGCCTCCACCAACGCGCAGCCAAGCGGCGCGATCACCGCACGCTGGGCATCCGGCACCAGTTCACCGTGTTCGGCATCGGCCCAGCCCAGTACATGGCGGGCATATTCGAGCACAGCGTGCTGAAAACCGCCGCAGGTGCCGAGGAAAGGGCGCCGCTGTTCGCGGGCAAAACGCACCGCGCGCAAGGCGCCTTGCGTGTCGCGGTAGGGGCTGGCGGGCACGCACCAGAACCCGTCGAAACCCTGCAACAGCGCCGTGGAGGTGAGCGTGTCGGTGGCGAGCCACTTGACGTGCACCGTCAGGCCCAGGGTGTGCGCGGCCTGTTGCAGCGCGAGCGGGATCGCCTGGTGCGCGATCACATCCGGGTTGTAGTCGCCGATCAGGGCAATGTGCAGAGCGGTGGTTTTCATCAGAGGCATCCCATGGCTTGTTGTGTCCTGATGCGCACTATAGATTGGCGCTCACGCAATCAAAATTGGCGTTTTCCCACATGCTCAATGCAGCCACGCACTATCAAATCGACTACACCGACCTGTCCCTGATCCTGGCGCTGGTGCGCGGCGGCAGCCTGGCGCGGGCGGCGGCGTTGTTGCGGGTGGATGTGTCCACGGTGTTCCGCGCGGTGCGGCGGCTGGAGGCGGCACTGGGGCAAACGCTGTTTGAAAAAAGCCGCGCCGGTTACCTGCCCACCGGCCTGGCAAGCAACCTGGCGCAGCAGGCTGAACGTGCCGAGCAGGCCCTGGAAGCCGCGCGCATCGGTGTGGAGCAGGGCGGCGAGGTGATCAGCGGCACGGTACGCCTGACCTGCACCGACTCTGTGCTGCAAAGCCTGCTGTTGCCGGCACTGGCGCAGTTCATGCCGGCTTACCCGGCGCTGACGCTGGAGCTGAGCACGTCGAATGACTTTGCCAACCTCAGCCGCCGCGATGCCGACATTGCCCTGCGCCTGACCCGGACGCCGCCGCAGCACCTGGTCGGACGCAACCTGGGCAGCGTGGCGTATCGGGTGTGTGCCAGCGCCGATTATGCGCGCCGGCACGCGGGCCGCGCGTTGGCCGAGCTGGACTGGATCGCGCCGGATGATTTCCTGCCCGATCACCCCACCGTGGCCTGGCGCCGTGAACACCTGCCGGGTGTGCGCCTCAGCTACCGCTGCAACAGCATGCTCTCGGTGACCGAACTGGTGCGGGCCGGGCTTGGGGTGGCGGCCTTGCCGGACTTTTTACTGGACGCGCAACTGCAACCCCTGGGCCCTGCGCTGGCAGGGCACGATACCGCGCTATGGCTGCTGACACGCCCGGATTGCCGGGCGTTGCGTTCGGTGGTGACGCTGTTTGAGCAGTTGGCGCAGCACGTGCCCGGAGCGAGGCCCAACTGAGGTATGCGGACTCGGATGTGCAGCAATTCCCAATGTGAGAGCAAGCTCAAATGTGGGAGCGTGTTTGACGGGGCGCTTCCAGATCAAAAGCAAAAGCAAAAGCGTGGCGGCCTGAGAGCCGACCGAAATGGTCTGCCGAACGCTGTACAAAATGTGGGAGGGGGCTTGCTCCCGATGGCGTCGGCCCAGCAAACATTGATGTTGAAGACCCACCGCTTTCGCGGGCAAGTCGAATCGTCGCACCGCCGCTCCCACAGGGGAGCTGCGCTTAACTGACTGGCATTAGGGCAAGTCCCCTCCCACATTAGGCACCCTTTGGCATTGGCACCGTTTGGCGGATCAAGCAGGGTCAGTTGCTGACCCGCTCACCGGCAAACGCACTCACTGCCTGCACCGCCTCGCTGGTGCCCTGGCGAATCTGCAGGATCACCGTGCCGGCGCGGTTGGCGAGGTCCACGCCGAGGGCTGCGCGGTCGCGGGTGCCGTCCATGCTGTCGATGGCCTGGCGGGTCTCTTCCTGGATCATTGCGATCATGCCGGATATTTCCATGGTCGAACCGCTGGTGCGGGCCGCCAGTTGCCGTACTTCATCGGCCACTACCGCAAAACCGCGGCCCTGTTCGCCGGCCCGTGCCGCCTCGATGGCCGCGTTGAGGGCCAGCAGGTTGGTCTGATCCGCAATCCCGCGAATGGTGTTGACGATGGCGGTGATCTGTTGCGAACGCTCGCCCAGTTTGGCGATCAGTTGCGACGAGCCGTCGATGTCTGCGGCAATTTCGCGCATGCCACTGGCCGATTGCTGAATCACCTCGGCGCCTTGTTCCGCGATGTCGCGGGTGCTGACGGAGATGTGATACGCCTGCGCCGCACTCGCGGCGTCGGCGGCATGTTGTTGCACGCGGGCGGTGATGTCGGAAGCGAACTTCACCACCTTGCACAGGCGCCCGCTGGCGTCGTACACCGGGTTGTAGTTGGCCTCGAGCCACACGGTCTGGCCATTTTTGTCGATTCGCTCGAACTGTCCGCTGAACAGTTCGCCCTGGTTAAGACGCTTCCAGAAATCGGCATAGGCCGCGCTGTTGGCCGATTCCGGCGTGCAGAACAAGCGGTGATGCTTGCCCTGAATCTGCGCCAGGCTGTAGCCCATACGCGTAAGGAAATTCTCGTTGGCGGTGATGATGGTGCCGTCGAGGTTGAACTCGATCACCGCCATGGCGCGGCCGATGGCTTCGAGTTTGGCGTTGGCCTCGCTTTCGGCCTGCAGGCGTGGGGTCACGTCCAGGGCGTACTTCACCACTTTGATCACAGTGCCCGCTTCGTCACGCACCGGGTTGTAGCTGGCTTCCAACCACACTGACTGGCCATTGCTGCTCAGCCGCTCAACAGTGCCGGACTGAAACTGGCCATTGCGCAGTTGGGTCCACAGCTGGCTGTATTGCGCGCTGCGGGCAAATTCGGGCGTGCAGAACAGGCGGTGCGACTGGCCGATGACTTGCTCGGCGCGGTAGCCCATGGTTTGCAGAAAATTGTCATTGGCGCGCAACACGGTGCCTTGCAGGTCGAATTCGATCACGGCCATGGAGCGCTCAATGGCGTCGAGCAGGCTGGATTGCTGGGCAAGGGTGTGTTGCAGGGCGGTGATGGTTTTTTTGTAGGCGTTGAATAGCATGTGCAGTGCTCGGACAAGCAACGTCGTGAGTTATCCATGGATTGGCGCTTGCCCCGTTTGGCGCTTGGCCTACGGCGGACGTGCTCATTGTCGACTTCCTGATGCCGACAGAAGGTGGAACGGGCTTATGAGTGATCAGGCTGACAACTAGTTCGCCCCAGGGGCAGGACCTTTTTTGGGCAGGTGACCGATAGTGGCATTATGCTGTCGCCGGAGCGCGATGAAAGAAGATTCTGACGAGGTGTCGTACGACGACTTCAGGCGAAATGGGCAATCACCTGGTCGCTGACCTTGACCCGGTTGCGTCCGGTGTCCTTGGCGTCGTACAGCGCGCGGTCCGCCGCATTCAGCCACATCGAGGCATCGCTGAAGAAGGGCTGGAAATCCGCCAGGCCGATGCTCAGGCTGACCCTTAATTCGGGAATCTGCGGGTGACGGTAATTGCTGAAGGTCTCGCGCATGCGTTCCATGATCTGCGCGGCGTCAGCCAACGGCATTTGCGGAAGAATCACACAGAACTCATCGCCGCCGTAACGCCCGGCCAGGTCCTTTTCCCGCAGCTTGCGTCGCAGTTCCAGGCTTAGCTCGCGCAGCACTGTATCGCCAACGATGTGGCCGTGGGTGTCATTGATCTGCTTGAAGTGGTCGATATCGATCAGCGCAATGGTGGCGTGGCTGCGCTGTTGCTGGCACTCGTGGAACTTGAGGTGCAGCAGGTCTTTCCAGGAGCCGTGGTTGAGCAGGCCAGTGAGGCTGTCAGTGCGGCTCAGGGCACCGAGCGCGCGTTTGTGTTCCGACAGTTTGATTGCCAATTGGTAACAGACCATGCCGATGGCCATGGGGTAGAGCGTCAACATCGGCAGGCAGCTGTAGACCTGAAGCCGGCTGACATCGGGGTTCAAGCGCACACCGAACAGCGCCCACGCCACTGCGATGCCGACGCCCTGGGCCAGCAGGCCGCGCAGGAACAGACGCTTGCCGCCGGCCGCGACATTGTTCATGGTGATCATCGACAGGATGGTCACGGTGGTCAGCGGTGTGAATTGCACGGCGGCGACCCAGAAGCCGCCGAACACCGAGTCGTACAGGAAGTTGCGCTGTTCGGCCTGGTAGGGAAATTGCGAACGTGTCGATAACTGGTACGCCGCATGCCCCCATATGAACCCGTTGAACAGCAGAAACGCCCACACCCAACCCGGCATGGCCAGCGGGTATAACGCACCGGTGACACTGATGCTGCCGACAACCAGGCCGATGATCCTTGGCTGGTAGATACGCCTGGCAAATGAAAGTCCTTTGCCTCGTCTGTTTTCCATAAATTCCTGGCCCAGCTGATTTTTTACAGGTACGGCGGTGCGCGTTCGCTGGATCAACCGTTGATCGGATAATGACCGGGAATATTGTCAGTTATTTGTAAGGGAATAATCAGTGGCCTTGGAGGCCATTTGCACAAATCGGGTGACGAATGCGCCAAAAGCGACCGTCGATGTCGCTTATGGCACAGTGCCAGTGAGGGGCGTGGAGCGGACTTCGTAGCCCGCGAGGAACAGGTCGATGGCCGACTCGATCACGCGGGCCTGTTCGGCCGCTTCCAGGGTGGGTTGGCCGAGGGTGATCTGCGGCCAGAACGCGAAGGCCTTGAGCAGGCTTTGGATCTGGTGCGCGGCGAACGCCGGGTCGGTGCAACTGAGGCGGCCATCGTCACGCGCGGCGCGCACCCATTGGGTAAAGCCTTCTTCGCGTGAGCTCAGGCGGTTGACCATATCCTGCGCGCGCTCCGGCGAATGGATGGTGGCGGCGATCGCCACGCGCGCCAGGTCGAGGAAGTTGGCGTCCGACATCATCTGCATCTTGGCGGCGAGCAAGCCGCGCAGTTGCTCACGCAACGGGCGGTCGCCGGCGTAGCTGATGTCGAGTTGCGCGACGCTGCTGGCCCAGAGTTGATGGAGGATCTCGGCGAACAGCTCCTCTTTGCTGGGGAAGTGGTTGTACACCGTGCGCTTGGAGACGCCGGCGGTGGCGGCAATCCTGTCCATGCTGGTGACCTCGAACCCATTGGCGCGAAACTCGGCGATGGCCGCCGCCACAATGGCTTCGCGCTTGCGGTCGGTGAGGCGTTGGGGGGCAGTCATGGCGGGCGATGGGCTCCGAGAGAAATTACACTCGGCAGTTTACTTGCTCCGGGTTTTGTTGCAATCTTGAAACTACACTGTGCAGTGTAATTTTCCCGCAGTTCGCAGGAGCTTTGTTGTAATGGCCACCACCTCATCCCAAGACACCGCGCCTGCCGAGCAGGCACAGGGGCAGTTCAGCAACGGCACCCGGGTGCCCCACGGCGGGTTTGGCAAAACCCTGGGCATCTTCTGGAAGATGCTGTTCCACAAACCGCGCAACACACGGCCGGTGGGCGAGATCCCGGTGCAACCCTTGACGCGTGAGCAACTGCTGGCCGCGCCCGATCACAGCGTGTTTCGCCTGGGACACTCCACCGTGTTGCTGAAAATGCGCGGCAAGTTCTGGCTCACCGACCCGGTGTTTGCCGAGCGCGCATCGCCTTTCAGTTGGGCCGGGCCCAAGCGGTTTCATCAGCCGCCCATCAGCCTTGCAGCGCTGCCGCCGCTGGAGGCGGTGATTCTGTCTCACAACCATTACGACCATCTGGACCGCAAGGCTGTCATCCAACTGGCCGACAAGACCCGTTACTTTCTGGCACCGCTCGGCGTGGGCGACACGCTGGTTAAATGGGGAGTGGACGCCAGCAAAGTGCGGCAACTGGACTGGTGGGAAGGAACGGAGGTGGAGGGCATTCGTTTCGTGGCCACGCCCGCCCAGCACTTTTCCGGGCGCGGGCTGTTTGACAGCAACCAGACCCTGTGGTGTTCGTGGGTGATGATCGATGCTGCGCGGCGCATTTTCTTCAGTGGCGACACCGGCTATTTCGACGGCTTCAAACGTATCGGCGAGCAGTACGGCCCGTTCGACCTGACGCTGATGGAAACCGGCGCCTATAACGTCGACTGGCCCCACGTGCACATGCAACCGGAGCAAACCCTGCAGGCCCACATCGACCTCAGGGGCCGCTGGCTGCTGCCGATTCACAACGGCACATTCGATCTGGCGTTCCACGCCTGGCACGAACCCTTCGACCGCATCATGGCCCTGGCCTGGGAGCGCAACGTGTCGATTACCACGCCGCCAATGGGGCAGGCGTTCAGCCTGAATCAACCGGAACGCGGGCACGCTTGGTGGCTGGAGGTTGAGACTCAAGGTGCGCAGGCGCGCGTCTCAAGCTGAGGCGCGGACACCTTTGGAAAATGACTTTTCAAGGTGTTTCAGCGTTGCTACAAGCGGCAGGGGAGTGCGACCTGATCACGGCACGGCCATGAAGGGGGGGCTATCCGGATCACTCTGTGGCTGGGGCGATTCGATGATCTCCTGGTTTACCCAGGTGATATTCCAGAGCCTGAGCCCGCAAACCCGACTGCACCGCCTGCGCCTGCGGGAAGTGCGGCGCTACGGTGACCAGATACTGGAAGGCGGCAGCCGCCATGCTGACAGCACGGCATTCCTGGCCTGGGCCGCGCGCTACCATGGCAGCAACCACCGCCTGTGCAGTGCGTGTCGGCATGAACGCTGGTTGAAACCGCTGAAGTGTCCGGTTATTCGATTGGATACTACACACCATTCGGTTGAGGGGTTGATGAGTCAATTGATGACGCTGTTGAACCCATGAACCGCGAGAGAATGCCTGGGGCGGCCGGCTCGGGCGCGGCGGTATCAAACCGGCGCACACTCATCCCCCACCCCGGCGCAAACCCCGGGAAGAACACCAGGCCTTCAGCCTCCAACCGAAACGCCAGCGCCAGGCGCACCTCATCGTCCACCTGCGTGCGGCTTTCAAACTGTTGCACCGACGCCACCGAAACCCCGGCCTGGCGGGCCAGGTCTTCGTGGCTCCAGCCCAGCATGGCACGGGCCTGTACGCTGTGTTTGGCGGTGAATTGGTGCAGGACGATCTGCTGGTCTACGAACGAGCTCATTGCCAGAGAGGACATGGGGTTTCTCCAGGATTCGACGGGAAGGCAAACTATACTGGTTTTTTGTACAGTTGTTTGCGCCGTTCATCTATTGGGCAAATGCGCCGTGTGCACGCGCGACTGCTTAAAGCGTCTGCAGCCCCGGCGCTTCGCGAATAATCAGATGATCCAGGTTCTCGATATTCGCGCTGAACACCCCGAACGTCTGCTCGGGGTTCTTTTTGCTCGGCACCTGTTTCAGCTCCGGCGTCACGCCGTAGAAGAAGCAGTACAACGCCCGCTCACTGCTCGCCGCCGCCTTGATCTGCTCCAGGAACGCCGTGCGCTTGCGGTAGTTCTCGATGAGTTTTTTGCTCAGGTACACGTTGACCGAATACGGTTTTTTGTCGAGCCACACCTTCTTGTCGAAGTCGATGCGAAAGCTGCTGGTGTAGTCCTTGATGGCCTTGATCTTGCCCCAGTAGATCAGGCCCTTGTTGTCCTGCAGGTATTCGATCTTCTTGAAAAACGTCCAATAGGTCGCGGTGTGCTCGCCGATCTTCAGCGGCATCGCCTTGAGCCGTTCCTTGTCGTCGATGTTCGACACGTAACATTCCACCGGGTGGGCGAACACGCTGGTCTTGTCCGGGGTGGTGTCGCTTGAACTCACGGGCAGGCTGACGCGGCTGGCGGACGGGTTCGCAGGCTCAGGCAAGGCCTGCCCCTGGCTGCCGGCCGCTGGCGTTTTGCGCGGGTAGCTACGGCGGGTCAATACAAATTCCGAGGGGAAATTATCCTCGCGCGCGTCGTCGCTTTCTCCGCTCGCGGCCTTGTGCAGGCTGGCATAGCGACAGCCGTCGATATGCTGGGTGCCGGTCCTGTTCTTGAAGTGCGGCGTGCGCAGGTAGTTGACGTTTTTCGCGTTGAACGTGGCCAGCGTATTGCCCGCCTCGAACGCCGCCCGGCATGCATCGTTGGGGCACAGGAAGCTGTCCTTGTCGGAATCGTAGGCGGCGGTTTCGTCGAAATTCAGGTCTCGCACGTCGTAGATCGACAGCTTGTCATCGAGACTCAGGCTATAGGCCGTATCGAACTTCATGGGGGCTCGGGTCCGTGAGAGGGATGGCCCGATACTACGCAACTATCAGACTGACGCAGAGCAAAAATGTGGGAGGCTCCGCCAAGTCTTCGACTTAACGCTGTCGCGCAGCAAACTGGAGCCTATGTGGCGAGCGGGCTTGCCCCGCGTTGGGGGGCGCAGCGCCCCCAATCAAGGGAAACACGGTGTAACTGACGCTGCCCGGCGCACGGTTTTGGGGCTGCTGCGCAGCCCAACGCAGGACAAGCCTGCTCGCCACAGGAATGTGGCTGTCTGGAATTTCAGGTTTTAAATCAAAAAGTTATTTTGTGTTTGATAAGAGCTGTCGAGCCCCGCGAGGCAGCGATGGGATCGCCTCGGTCCACCGCCAACCCCCACCTCGCGCATCAACGCTGCAACCGCGGCCGCCGCTTCTTTTTCGCATGAAAATGCCGAAAATGCGCATCCTGCGCCGCCGCCAGCAACTCGCGATCCCCGCGCGTGTCGCCCCAGGCCCTGAGCCGATAGGCCCCCAGGTCCCCATACACGGCTTCAAGGCGCAGCACCTTGTTCTCGCAGCGGCAATTATTCCCCGTGAGCTTGCCGGTCAGCACGCCATCCACCACCTCAAGCTCGGTCCCGATCAAGCGGATCCCCAGCCGATCGGCAAACGGCTGCAACACCAACGCCGGTGACGCCGAACACAGCGTCACCACCGCCCCCGAGCCCAACTCCTGCTCCACCGACAACACACCCGCCGGGCGCATCAACCGCGCCCAATTGCGCTGGCAATACTCCTCGGCCTTGCGCTGCACCCACGTCTTCTCCACCCCGGCCATAAAGGTGCGGATCAACTGCGCCTTCAACTCGTCCCGACTGATCTGCCGCACCAGAAAGCGCAGCCCCGGCACCGCCAGCTTCACGATGCGGCCATAGAACGCACCCGTGCCGAAAGCGAACTTGAGAAAGGGCACGAAACTGTCGTGGTGGGTGAGGGTGCCGTCGAAGTCAAAGACAGAGAGTACTTTGGCGTCAGCGGGGCCGGCTTCGAGCATGTCTGGGTTCACGGGTTGGCCTCGGTCCTATCGAATATGTTGAATGGTGCATCAGGTGTGACCGCAGGAGTTTACTCCCGTGCCAATCTTCCGACTTTGGCGTAAAGCGCTTCAGTGAAAGCATCCCGGTCGCTCGACCGGTGACAACGCTGATGGCAATTGGGGCACAAGGCTACAGCATTGGAGATGCGATCCGAACCCTTCTGGGCGAGGTGCTTGACGTGATGTACTTCAAGAAATGGCTGGCCGTCGACCTCGAAAGGCGCATTTGAACCGCAGCCTTCGCAGATTCCGTTGGCTTGCTTCAGTACCCAAGCGCGAACCTTTGGGTCACGCACAAAGGCTGCGCTGACGGTGGACACTTTCTGCGGTTGGACGATGCCGTCCGGCAGCGTCGGGAAGGGTTGTTGCTGAAGTTTGGCTGCGCGGCGGATGAGCGTTTGCTCATCGGCGGTTTGGGCAGCGTCTTCGGACTCAAAGATACCCTGTGCAGCGAGGGCATGACGGATGCGCTGCTCTACGCCTGAGCCTACGTTTTTGGCTGGCTTATAGCCTTCGATACGGTCCCAACCCATTTGGACGAGTACGGTGGAGATATTTTGCATACGGAATTCGATGGAGCCTTTTGCGCGACCGGCAACCGGGCCCTCGCGCAGAAGACGGTTCTCGAAGGCTTTGTTGAAGGGTTGCCCGGTCTTTTCCCAGGTCCACATCTTTAGATAAGCCTCGACCGCCGCTGCCAGCTCCGCGTCGCTCCAATCCGTTTTGTCTTTCGTACTATCCATACAGCCGCCGAGTGTAGAAAACCCTCGGACGATACTAAGTAGCCATTAGTGCGTCTAGGAAATTTCCTACAAGCTGGACGGGATCGGTGGTCGTCGTCGTTAGTAAATTCGCTGCTTCGTTCGGAAAGGTTGAATGAGCTTTCGCCACCATGACGTGTTTGCGGGAGAATTCATCGGGCATAAAAAAGCCCTGAGTTGATCAGGGCTCATAGTGTTGCTTGGCTAAGGAATCAATCCCAGCTCAACGCCCCACCCGTCTGATACTCAATCACGCGGGTTTCGAAGAAGTTTTTCTCTTTCTTCAAATCCATGATTTCGCTCATCCACGGAAACGGGTTAGTAGTCCCTGGATACTCTTCCTTCAAGCCGATCTGCGACAGACGGCGGTTAGCGATGAACTTGAGGTAATCCTCCATCATCGCCGCATTCATCCCCAGCACCCCACGCGGCATGGTATCCCGCGCGTATTCAATCTCCAGCTGCGTCCCCTGCAGAATCATCTGGGTCGCTTCTTCCTTCATCTCGGCGTCCCACAAATGCGGGTTTTCGATTTTGATCTGGTTGATCACGTCGATACCGAAGTTCAGGTGCATCGACTCGTCACGCAGGATGTACTGGAACTGTTCCGCCACGCCGGTCATCTTGTTGCGGCGGCCCATGGACAGGATCTGGGTGAAGCCGCAGTAGAAGAAGATGCCTTCCAATACGCAGTAATAGGCGACCAGGTTGCGCAGCAGCTCTTTGTCGGTGTCGACGGTGCCGGTTTCGAACTTCGGATCGGAGATCGAGCGGGTGTACTTGAGGCCCCAGGCAGCCTTTTTGGCAACCGACGGAATCTCGTGGTACATGTTGAAGATCTCGCCTTCATCCATGGCCAGGGATTCGATGCAGTATTGGTAGGCGTGGGTGTGGATCGCTTCTTCGAAGGCCTGGCGCAGGATGTACTGGCGGCATTCCGGGTTGGTGATCAGGCGGTACACGGCCAGCACCAGGTTGTTGGCGACCAGCGAGTCGGCGGTGGAGAAGAAGCCGAGGTTGCGCATGACGATGCGGCGTTCGTCGTCGGTAAGGCCTTCGGGGGTTTTCCACAGGGCGATGTCGGCGGTCATGTTGACCTCTTGCGGCATCCAGTGGTTGGCGCAGCCGTCGAGGTACTTTTGCCAGGCCCAGTCGTATTTGAAAGGCACGAGCTGGTTGAGGTCGGCGCGGCAGTTGATCATGCGCTTTTCGTCGACGGCGACGCGGGCGGCGGAGCCTTCGAGTTCGGCGAGGCCTTCGGCGACGTCGAGTTTGTCCAGCGCTGCCTTGGCGCGCACGATGGCGGCGGAGTCACTGGCGGTAACGGCGCGGGCTTCGATGGCGGCTGCGGCGCCGGCACCGTCGAGGCGGTCCATGTTGGCTTCGGTGGCGTGGCCGGCATTGGCGCCTTTGGTGGCGACTTCGCCGTCTTCTTCTTTGTCGAATTCGTCCCAGCTCAGCATGACGTGTCGTCTCCTGCGTGAGGGCGCAAAGGTGCCCGTGTGAAACCGGATGGTTGGGTGTTCACACGGCCCTCGGGCCGCGGTGGATCTTAAGGAATCGTTTGTTGCAACAGCTCGCGCAGGCAAAAAAACGGAATGGGCTAACGGGTGCTGCGTGAGGCTTGAGGGGCGCAGGTGCAGGTGCTTGCCCTGGCGATGCCTCAGGTCTGGCTCTTCGTCCCTGTGTAAGGGGATATTGCAGGCCCGATTTACCCGCGCATTATAGGGAAAAAATCGGCTTTGTGTTGTGGCGGATGGTCACGGTGGGGGCGCAGGCAGGCGGGTATTTGGGCTAAGGCGAGGATTTACAGGGGGTTAGCGAGGCTGGAAATTTTTGAGGGGCGGTGGGGGGGGGTGTTGATGCCGGGGGGAGGGTATTTGGCGAGGATTGTGGTGGTGTGGCGGCTATCGCCTTCGCGAGCAAGCCCGCTCCCACAATGGGATTGGGGGCAGCGCCTGAATCGCATTCCAGTCAGCAGATGGCTCTTGGCCGCAAGAACGCTGTCCTGCGGCGAGCAAGAATCCGCTTATCCGTTGGAGCAACCGCCGCCCATCACGTGGTACTTGAGAATATGCCGCTGACCCTGGGAATCGTCATATTCCATTTGCACCGGTACCACGCGGCATACATCGGGAACGTTGCTCATGTGCACCACCTTGGCGACATCGAGGTGGGTGCTGTAGCTGTAATCTTCAACAATCGGCGCGTCGCGGCCGGCCAGTTCGGTGGGGGCCTCGTCGGCCAGGGCGGCGGTGGCGCACAGGCTGCTGAGGGTCATTATCAATAAAGCTTTCATCGGGTCTGTCTACCTTTTTCAGGGCGAGAGGGGTCACGAGGCCCTTGTGAGGCCACGCGTGTCACTTGAGAGTTGGGACGTTCGGATTAACGTGGCCTGGGTGGGGGCTGTTGCGTTGTTAATCGCGGTGCCTTGTTGGCGGAGTTGATTTTAGGCGTGCGGGCGTTGTTCATATACCCGTGCTTTTGATAAACACTTTTGGTGGTTTTTGTAACAATCGGCCGATCAGGGTTTTTTCAGTACGTCGCAAAGCGCCACGGGGCGCGGGCCAGAGCAGCAAGGGCTATGGCGGGGCAATTTGTAGGGTCTTGTTACTACCATCGTCGAATGGTTCTATAGGTCTGGCCCGGCTACAACGGGGCCATACAACAACAACTATGTCACCGAGGTAAGAAAGATGAGTGCGGCTTCCCTGTACCCCGTTCGTCCCGAAGTAGCAGCCAACACGCTGACCGACGAGGCGACCTACAAGGCGATGTACCAGCAGTCGGTGGTCAATCCCGATGGCTTCTGGCGCGAGCAAGCCCAGCGTCTGGACTGGATCAAGCCTTTCACCACGGTGAAGCAGACTTCGTTCGACGATCACCATGTCGACATCAAGTGGTTCGCCGATGGCACCTTGAACGTTTCCTACAATTGCCTGGACCGTCACCTCGCCGAGCGTGGCGACCAGATCGCGATCATCTGGGAGGGCGATGACCCTGCCGAGAGCCGCAACATCACTTACCGCGAGCTGCATGAGCAGGTCTGCAAGTTCGCCAACGCCCTGCGTGGCCAGGACGTGCACCGTGGCGACGTGGTGACCATCTACATGCCGATGATCCCCGAAGCCGTGGTCGCCATGCTGGCCTGTACCCGCATCGGCGCGATCCACTCGGTGGTGTTCGGTGGTTTTTCCCCGGAAGCCCTGGCCGGTCGCATCATCGACTGTAAGTCGAAAGTGGTGATCACCGCCGACGAAGGCATCCGAGCCGGTAAGAAGATTCCGCTCAAGGCCAACGTCGACGACGCGCTGACCAACCCGGAAACCAGCAGCATCCAGAAGGTCATCGTGTGCAAGCGCACCAATGGCGCGATCAAGTGGAACCAGCATCGCGACATCTGGTACGAAGACCTGATGAAAGTGGCCGGCACCGTGTGTGCGCCCAAAGAGATGGGCGCTGAAGAAGCGCTGTTCATCCTTTATACCTCCGGCTCCACCGGCAAGCCCAAGGGCGTGCAGCACACCACCGGCGGCTACCTGTTGTACGCGGCGCTCACCCATGAGCGCGTGTTCGACTACCGTCCGGGCGAAATCTACTGGTGCACCGCCGACGTTGGCTGGGTCACCGGCCACACCTACATCGTCTACGGCCCGCTGGCCAATGGCGCGACCACTTTGCTGTTCGAGGGCGTGCCGAACTACCCGGACATCACCCGGGTGGCGAAGATCGTCGACAAGCACAAGGTCAATATCCTCTACACCGCACCGACCGCAATCCGCGCAATGATGGCCTCGGGCACCGCTGCCTGCGAAGGCGCCGACGGCAGCAGCCTGCGTCTGCTCGGTTCGGTGGGTGAGCCGATCAACCCGGAAGCGTGGGACTGGTACTACAAGAACGTCGGCCAATCCCGTTGCCCGATTGTCGACACCTGGTGGCAGACCGAAACCGGCGGCAACATGATGAGCCCGCTGCCGGGCGCCCATGCGCTCAAGCCGGGTTCGGCGGCGCGGCCGTTCTTTGGCGTGGTGCCGGCGTTGGTGGATAACCTGGGCAACCTGATTGAAGGCGCCGCCGAAGGCAATCTGGTGATCCTCGATTCCTGGCCGGGCCAGGCGCGTACGCTGTTTGGTGACCATGACCGGTTTGTAGACACCTACTTCAAGACCTTCCGTGGCATGTACTTCACCGGTGACGGTGCGCGGCGTGACGAGGACGGCTACTACTGGATCACCGGGCGGGTGGACGACGTGCTGAACGTGTCCGGCCACCGCATGGGCACGGCGGAGATTGAAAGTGCCATGGTGGCGCACCCGAAAGTCGCGGAAGCGGCGGTGGTGGGCGTGCCGCACGACATCAAGGGGCAGGGCATCTATGTGTACGTCACCCTTAAAAATGGCGAAGAGCCGAACGAAGCGCTGCGCCTGGAGCTGAAGAACTGGGTGCGCAAGGAGATCGGCCCGATTGCCTCGCCGGACGTGATCCAGTGGGCGCCGGGCTTGCCGAAGACGCGTTCGGGGAAAATCATGCGGCGCATCCTGCGCAAGATTGCCACGGCTGAGTACGACGGGCTGGGCGACATCTCCACCCTGGCTGATCCGGGTGTGGTGGCGCAATTGATCGAAACGCACAAGACCATGAACGCCGCGTAAGGCTCGGCCAACACAGAAACTCCAATGTGGGAGGGGGCTTGCTCCCGATGGCGGCGTATCAGTCAAACCTCTGTGGCTGACACACCGCCCTCGGCAGCAACTCCCTCCCACATTTTTTGAGTCACATTTGCAGGGCCAATCTCTATTACCAATAAATATCCACTTCTGCAGTGACCGACTTCCTGGCGTTACCGCCCGGCGCAAATGTGTAACCCGCCGACCAAACATGAGGCATCCCCCTACACCCTCGCTCCAAAAAGCCGCACCCCCATCCCCCTTTGAAATAAGATTTAACACCACACTTGCCGTGCCAGAAGGGTTTGCGAATAATAGGCCCGCAATTTGCAGCATCAACAGGTTTAATATCTTTTGTCTCTGCATAAAAATCAGAGGCTGTCAATGTGCTGGAACCGCTTTCTCAGTGCTTCTGTAAATTGTTGTCGCATTGAAGAAATATCGGCTTCCGGCCTGTCGTTAGAATGCCGATCACTCGCTCGTCGTCGCAGGCTGTGCCTGAGCACGGACGCAGCGCCGCTATTCGCCGCATCGTGGGCCATGGCTCATACTGCTGTTTTGCCCTATACCGATGGAGTCCCATGATGAAGAAACTCGTGCTGTTGGGCGCCCTGGCGCTGTCCGTGTTGTCGATGCAGGCTTTCGCTGAAGGCAAGCCTCTGAAGATTGGTATCGAAGCGGCTTACCCTCCGTTTGCCTCCAAGGCGCCGGATGGCAGCATCGTCGGCTTTGACTACGACATCGGCAACGCCCTGTGCGAAGAGATGCAGGTCAGGTGCACCTGGGTCGAGCAGGAATTCGACGGCCTGATCCCTGCGCTGAAAGTGCGCAAGATCGACGCGATTCTGTCGTCCATGTCCATCACTGACGACCGCAAGAAGTCCGTGGACTTCACCAACCGCTACTACCTGACCCCGGCGCGCCTGGTATTGAAGGAAGGCACCACCGTCAGTGACAGCCTGGACGAACTCAAGGGCAAGAAGATCGGCGTACAGCGTGGCTCGATCCACGACCGTTTCGCCCGTGAAGTGCTGGCGCCAAAAGGTGCCGACATCAAGGGTTACAGCACCCAGAACGAAATCTACCTGGACGTGGCCGCCGGTCGCCTCGACGGCACCGTCGCCGACGCCACCCTGCTCGAAGACGGTTTCCTCAAGACCGACGCCGGCAAAGGCTACGCGTTCGTGGGCCCGGCCTTCACCGACGTCAAATACTTCGGCGACGGCGTAGGCATCGCGGTACGTAAAGGCGACAAGGAAAACCTGGACCGCATCAACGCAGCCATTGCCGCGATCCGTGCCAACGGCAAGTACCAGGCCATCGAGAAAAAGTACTTCAACTTCGACATTTACGGTCCTGAAACCAAGTAAACCGTCGTAGCTGTCCGTCCCCAATGGCGCAAGCAACAGAGCATTCTGAAGTTTGCGCCATTTTTTCATCCCCCTTTTCGAGGACCTGAATCATGTTGAAAGGCTACGGGGCCGTTATCCTCGATGGCGCATGGTTGACGCTTCAGCTCGCCTTGTCGTCGATGGCCTTGGCCATTGTTCTGGGTCTGATCGGGGTCGCGCTGCGCCTGTCGCCGGTGCGCTGGCTGGCCTGGCTGGGTGACTTGTACTCCACGGTGATCCGCGGGATCCCCGACCTGGTGTTGATCCTGCTGATTTTCTACGGCGGTCAGGACCTGCTCAACCGCGTCGCGCCGATGCTCGGCTTTGACGACTATATCGACTTGAACCCCATGGCCGCCGGCATCGGCACCCTGGGTTTCATCTTTGGCGCCTACCTGTCGGAAACTTTCCGCGGCGCCTTCATGGCCATTCCCAAGGGGCAGGCCGAGGCCGGCCTGGCGTATGGCATGAGCGCTTTCCAGGTGTTTTTCCGGGTGATGGTGCCGCAGATGATTCGGCTGGCGATCCCCGGGTTTACCAACAACTGGCTGGTGCTCACCAAGGCCACCGCGCTGATTTCAGTGGTGGGCCTGCAAGACATGATGTTCAAGGCCAAACAGGCGGCCGACGCCACCCGTGAGCCTTTTACCTTCTTCCTCGCAGTGGCGGCGATGTACCTGGTGATCACCAGTGTGTCGTTGCTGGCCTTGCGTTACCTCGAGAAGCGCTACTCGGTAGGCGTAAGGGCGGCCGATCTATGATCTTCGACTACAACGTCATCTGGGAGGCCATGCCGCTGTACCTCGGCGGCCTGCTGACCACCCTCAAACTGCTCGCCATTTCGCTGTTCTTCGGCCTGCTCGCTGCCTTGCCCCTGGGCCTGATGCGCGTGTCCAAACAGCCGATCGTCAACGGCATCGCCTGGCTCTATACCTACGTGATTCGCGGCACGCCGATGCTGGTGCAGCTGTTTTTGATCTACTACGGCCTGGCCCAGTTCGAAGCGGTACGCGAAAGCGTTCTCTGGCCGTGGCTGTCGAGCGCCACGTTCTGCGCGTGCCTGGCCTTTGCGATCAACACCAGCGCCTACACCGCCGAGATCATCGCCGGCAGTCTCAAGGCCACGCCCAATGGCGAGATCGAAGCGGCCAAGGCCATGGGCATGTCGCGCTATAAGCTGTACCGCCGCATCCTGTTGCCGTCGGCCTTGCGCCGTGCGCTGCCGCAATACAGCAACGAAGTGATCATGATGCTGCAGACCACGAGCCTGGCCTCCATCGTCACGCTGATCGACATCACCGGTGCCGCACGCACGGTGAACGCGCAGTATTACCTGCCGTTCGAAGCCTACATCACCGCCGGCGTGTTCTACCTGTGCCTGACCTTCATCCTGGTGCGCCTGTTCAAGTTGGCCGAGCGCCGCTGGCTGAGCTACCTGGCTCCACGGAAGCACTGATATGGAACGTATCGATCACCTGTTGCCCTGGGGCCACCTGGGCTGCGAGCGCCAACTGAGCGTGTTTCGCTTTGGCAGCGGCGAGCGCAAGGCCTATATCCAGGCCAGCCTGCACGCCGATGAACTGCCCGGCATGCGCGCCGCCTGGGAGCTGAAAAAACGCCTCACCGAACTGGAACAGCAAGGCGCCCTGAACGGGGTGATCGAGCTGGTGCCGGTGGCCAACCCGATGGGCCTGGGCCAGCTGTTGCAAGGCAGCCACCAGGGCCGTTTCGAAGTCGGCAGCGGCAAGAATTTCAACCGTGATTTCGTCGAACTCAGCGAGCCGGTGACGCAGTTGCTGCACGGCAAGCTTGGCGATGATCCCCATGCCAATGTGCGTCTGATTCGCCAGGCCATGAGCGACGCGCTCAACGCCTTGCCCGAACCCGGCAGCCAGTTGCAGGGCATGCAGCGCGTACTGCTGAGCCATGCCTGCACTGCCGACATCGTCCTCGACCTGCATTGCGACGCCGAAGCCGCGCTGCACATGTACGCATTGCCCCAGCACTGGCCGCAGTGGCGTTCGCTGGCGGCGCATTTGAATGTGAAGGTCGGTCTGCTGGCGGAAGATTCCGGCGGCAGCTCGTTCGACGAGGCCTGTTCGTTGCCGTGGCTGCGGTTGTCGCGGGCGTTCCCCGAGGCGCAGATCCCGCTGGCGTGCCTGGCGACCACCCTGGAGCTGGGCGGCCAGGCCGATACCGGGCGTGACGAAGCCATCTTCCACGCCGAAGGCATCCTCGCGTTTCTCGCCGAGCAGGGGCTGATCAGGGGCGAATGGCCCGCGCCGCAGTACGAGGCCTGTGAGGGCGTGCCCTTCGAAGGCACCGAGTTGCTGTTCGCGCCCCACGCCGGGGTGATCAGTTACCTGCGTAAAGCCGGTGAGCGGGTAGACGCCGGCGATGAAATTTTTGAAGTGATCGACCCCGTCAACGACCGCGTCAGCACCATTTGTGCGGGCACCTCGGGGGTGTTGTTCGCCGTTGAACGGCTGCGTTATGCCCAAGCGGGTTTCTGGCTGGCCAAGGTGGCGGGGCGCGAAGCGCTGCGTCACGGGCGCTTGCTCAACGACTGACCACCTGTTTTTGTGAGAACCGACCGCATGTACAAGCTTGAAGTCCAAGACCTGCATAAACGCTATGGCAGTCATGAAGTGCTCAAGGGCGTGTCCCTGGCCGCCGCGGCCGGTGATGTGATCAGCATCATCGGCTCCAGCGGTTCAGGCAAAAGCACCTTTTTGCGCTGCATCAACCTGCTGGAGCAGCCCCACGCCGGCAAGATTCTGCTCAACAACGAAGAGCTGAACCTGGTGGCCACCAAGGACGGCGCCCTGCGCGCCGCCGACCCCAAACAGTTGCAGCGCATGCGTTCACGGCTGTCCATGGTGTTCCAGCATTTCAACCTGTGGTCGCACATGACCGCGCTGGAAAACGTGATGGAAGCCCCGGTGCATGTGCTCGGCGTGTCGAAAAAAGACGCCCGCGAAAAGGCCGAGCACTACCTGGCCAAGGTCGGCGTAGGCCATCGCAAGGATGCCTTCCCCGGCCACATGTCCGGTGGCGAGCAGCAGCGCGTGGCGATTGCCCGCGCCCTGGCGATGGAACCGGAGGTGATGCTGTTCGACGAACCCACCTCGGCGCTCGACCCGGAGCTGGTGGGCGATGTGCTCAAGGTGATGCAGGACCTGGCCCAGGAAGGCCGCACCATGGTGGTGGTGACCCACGAAATGGGCTTTGCCCGTGAGGTGTCGAACCAGCTGGTGTTCCTGCACAAAGGCATCGTCGAGGAGCGCGGCAACCCGCGCGAAGTGCTGGTGAACCCGCAGTCCGAGCGCTTGCAGCAGTTCCTGTCCGGCAGCCTGAAATAGTCCTCACGGCCTGGAATTGCTTTTGTTTTATGTGGGAGGGGGCTTGCTCCCGATTGCGGTGTGTCAGTCAACACGTGTGTCTCTGCCATACCGCCATCGGGAGCAAGCCCCCTCCCACATTGATCTTCATCAGTTTTTGAGATTTGTGTTGGTTTACGGGCTAGCATTGGCCCTTGTCTTCATTACCGTTCTTCGTTTCGGATAGCCTCAATGACCGCCCACAAAATTGGTTTTCTCATCTGGCCCAGCACCAAGGCACTGACGCTTGCGCTGGCTGAGGAGGCTTTGCGCGTTGCTCAGCGGGTGCATCCGGAGGTGATTTACGAACTGTCGTTTCTGCACGCCGAGCCGCCGATCCATGGCGCCTGGCAACTGCCGGGCGAGCCGTGGGCGGGCAAGCTCGAAGGCTTTCAGAAATTGTTTCTGCTGGCGGACGAGCCGCCCACCGTCATCGCGTCCCAGCTCAGCAGCGCGCTCAAGCAACTGGTGCGCGCCGGCTGCGTGATCGGTGGCCTGTCGGCCGGTGTGTACCCGCTGGCCCAGCTCGGCCTGCTCGACGGCTACCGTGCCGCCGTGCACTGGCGCTGGCAGGACGACTTTGCCGAGCGCTTCCCCAAGGTCATTGCCACCAGCCACCTGTTCGACTGGGACCGCGACCGGCTGACGGCCTGCGGCGGCATGTCGGTGCTCGACCTGCTGCTGGCGGTGCTGGCCCGCGACCACGGCGCCGAGCTGGCCGGTGCCGTCTCCGAAGAACTGGTGGTGGAGCGCATCCGCGAAGGCGGCGAGCGCCAGCGTATTCCGCTGCAAAACCGCCTGGGCTCCAGCCATCCGAAGCTGACCCAGGCTGTACTGCTGATGGAAGCCAATATCGAAGAACCGCTGACCACCGATGAAATCGCCCAGCACGTGTGCGTGTCGCGACGACAACTGGAACGGATCTTCAAGCAATACCTCAACCGTGTTCCCAGCCAGTATTACCTGGAATTGCGCCTGAACAAGGCGCGCCAGATGCTCATGCAAACCAGCAAGTCGATCATCCAGATCGGCCTGTCGTGCGGCTTTTCCTCGGGGCCGCACTTCTCCAGCGCCTACCGCAACTTCTTCGGCGCCACCCCCCGTGAAGACCGCAACCAGCGCCGCAGCAGCAGCCCGTTCGAGTTGTCGTCGGTGCCGTCCGAGCGCGGTTGAGGTGTGAGGCGCAAAATTCCTGCGCCACTGCCGCAAAAACCGTCTCATCCGTTTAAACTGCGCCATTGCGATGCTATATGTCGCATTGGCGTAAACCCGCGTAAAACCGGGGTTTGCGCTATAAGAAGTTGTCGCTTGGCGGCAAGGCCGCCCGGAAAACTGTCCTTACAATCCCTGCATCGTCCGCCAGTTTCAGGCGGGCGTTCCTCTTCAGGAGACTCCGATGTCCGTTGAGCAAGCCCCGGTGCAACGTGCCGATTTCGACCAGGTAATGGTGCCCAACTACGCACCCGCCGCCTTCATCCCGGTGCGTGGCCAAGGCTCGCGCGTGTGGGACCAGGCCGGTCGCGAGCTGATCGACTTTGCCGGCGGCATCGCGGTCAATGTGTTGGGCCATGCGCACCCCGCGCTGGTCGGTGCACTCACCGAACAGGCCAACCGGCTGTGGCATGTGTCCAACGTCTTCACCAATGAGCCGGCCCTGCGCCTGGCGCACAAGCTGATCGACGCCACCTTTGCCGAGCGCGTGTTCTTCTGCAACTCCGGCGCCGAAGCCAACGAGGCCGCGTTCAAGCTGGCCCGTCGCGTGGCGTTCGACCGGTTCGGCACTGAGAAGTACGAGATCATCGCCGCGCTCAACAGCTTCCACGGCCGAACCCTGTTCACCGTCAACGTCGGTGGCCAGTCCAAGTACTCCGATGGCTTCGGGCCTAAAATTACCGGCATCACCCACGTTCCTTATAACGACCTGGCCGCGTTGAAGGCCGCCGTGTCGGACAAGACCTGCGCGGTGGTGCTCGAACCGATCCAGGGCGAGGGCGGCGTATTGCCGGCCGAGCTGGCTTACCTGCAAGGCGCGCGCGAACTGTGCGATGCCAACGACGCGCTGCTGGTGTTCGACGAAGTGCAGACCGGCATGGGCCGCAGCGGCCACCTGTTCGCCTACCAGCACTACGGCGTGACGCCGGACATCCTCACCAGCGCCAAGAGCCTGGGCGGCGGTTTCCCGATTGCGGCGATGCTCACCACCGAAGCGCTGGCCAAGCACCTGGTGGTCGGCACCCACGGCACCACTTACGGCGGCAACCCGCTGGCGTGCGCGGTGGCCGAAGCGGTGATCGACGTGATCAACACCCCGCACGTGTTGGCGGGCGTGAACGCCAAGCACGAGCAGTTCAAGGCGCGCCTGCAGCAGATCGGCACGCAATACGGCATTTTCAGCGAGGTGCGCGGCCTGGGCCTGTTGATCGGTTGCGTGCTCAGCGACGCATTCAAGGGCAGGGCCAAGGACGTGTTCAACGCGGCCGAGAAAGAAAACCTGATGGTCCTGCAAGCCGGCCCGGACGTGGTGCGTTTTGCGCCGAGTCTGGTGGTGGAAGAGGCAGACATCAACGAAGGCCTGGATCGTTTTGAGCGTGCGGTAAAAACGCTGACCCAGGCCTGATAAAAATCTATCCGCCGGACCGGACCCAATGTGGGAGGGGGCTTGCTCCCGATTGCTGTCTGTCAGTTGATACATCAGAGACTGATCCACCGCTATCGGGAGCAAGCCCCCTCCCACATTGGAACTGAGTTGTACCCGGGCTTCCCGGTATTTTCCCCATGAGTTTTTCGAGTTAAGGAGTGACCCCATGCTGGTGATGCGCCCCGCGCAAATGGCTGACCTGGGCGAGGTACAGCGTCTGGCTGCGGACAGCCCGATTGGTGTCACTTCCCTGCCGGACGATGTGGAACGCCTGAGCGACAAGATCGCCGCCAGCGAAGCCTCATTCGCCGCCGAGGTGAGTTTCAACGGCGAAGAAAGCTATTTCTTCGTGCTCGAAGACACGGCCACCGGCAAGCTCGCCGGTTGCTCGGCCATCGTTGCCTCGGCCGGTTACTCCGAGCCGTTCTACAGTTTCCGTAATGAAACCTTCGTGCACGCCTCCCGCGAGCTGAAGATCCACAACAAGATCCACGTGCTTTCCCAATGCCACGACCTGACCGGCAACAGCCTGCTCACCAGTTTCTACGTGGTGCCTGAGCTGGTCGGTTCGCCGTGGTCGGAACTCAATTCCCGTGGCCGCCTGCTGTTCGTCGCCAGCCACCCCGAGCGCTTTGCCGATTCGGTGGTGACCGAGATCGTCGGTTACAGCGACGAGAACGGTGATTCGCCATTCTGGGACGCCATTGGCCGCAACTTCTTCGACCTCAATTACGCCGCCGCCGAGCGCCTGTGCGGGCTCAAAAGCCGCACGTTTCTCGCCGAACTGATGCCCCATTACCCGATCTACGTGCCGCTGTTGCCGGACGCCGCCCAGGAGGCAATGGGCCAGGTGCACCCGCGGGCGCAGATCACGTTCGACATCCTCATGCGCGAAGGCTTCGAGACCGACCATTACATCGACATCTTCGACGGCGGCCCGACCCTGCACGCACGAGTCTCGGGCATTCGCTCGATTGCCCAGAGCCGCGTGGTGCCAGTGAAGATCGGTGAGATGGTCAAGGGCGCAGGCCGCCAGTACCTGGTCAGCAACGCGCAGTTGCAGGATTACCGCGCGGTAATGCTGGAGCTGGACTACGCGCCCGGTAAACCGGTGGTCCTCGACCTGGCGGCGGCTGAAGCGTTGGGCGTGGGCGAAGGCGCGAGTGTGCGTCTGGTTGCGGTTTAAAGAGAGAGTTTCGCGGGTGGCTGACCACAGCGGCCCGTTCGAGGAGATAGCATGATCGTTCGTCCCGTACGCAGCAGCGATTTACCGGCCCTGATTGATCTGGCGCGCAGCACCGGCACCGGCCTCACCACCTTGCCGGCCAACGAGGAACGCTTGACCCATCGGGTAGGCTGGGCCGAAAAGACCTTTCGCGGTGACGCCGGGCGCGGCGATGCCGACTACCTGTTCGTGCTGGAAAACGACGAAGGCCGGGTGGTAGGCATTTCCGCCATTGCCGGTGCCGTCGGCCTGCGCGAGCCCTGGTACAACTTTCGTGTCGGCCTCACCGTCAGCGCCTCACAGGAGTTGAATATCTACCGCGAGATCCCGACGCTGTTTCTGGCCAACGACCTCACCGGCAATTCCGAATTGTGCTCGCTGTTTCTGCACGCCGATTACCGCAACGGCCTCAACGGCCGCATGCTGGCCAAGGCGCGCATGCTGTTTATCGCCGAGTTCCCGCAGTTGTTCGGCAACAAGATCATCGCCGAGATGCGCGGGGTGTCCAACGACGCCGGACGCTCGCCGTTCTGGGAAAGCCTGGGCCGCCACTTCTTCAAGATGGAATTCAGCCAGGCCGACTACCTCACCGGCGTGGGCAACAAGGCGTTCATTGCCGAACTGATGCCGAAGTTTCCGCTGTACAGCTGCTTTCTTTCCGAAGACGCGCGCAACGTGATTGGCAAGGTGCACCCCGATACCGAACCGGCGTTGAGCATGCTCAAGAGCGAGGGTTTCAGTTATCAGGGCTACGTGGATATTTTCGACGCCGGCCCGGCAGTGGAATGTGAAACCGCCAGGATCCGTGCGGTGCGCGACAGTCAGGCGCTGGTGCTGGCCATCGGCACGCCGGGGGACGACGCCACGCCGTTCCTGATCCATAACCGCAAGCGCGAAGACTGCCGCATCACCGCCGCGCCGGCGCGCCTGGCTGCCGGTACGCTGGTAGTCGACCCGTTGACCGCCAAGCGCCTGCAACTGGTAGTGGGTGATCAAGTGCGCGCCGTACCGTTGTCTGCTGCCCGGGAGTCGAAATAATGAATTCGCTGTATATCGCAGGAAGCTGGCTGGCTGGCCAGGGAGAGCTGTTCGAATCGCGCAACCCGGTGACCCAGCAGGTGCTGTGGGCCGGCCACGGCGCCACTGTGGAGCAGGTCGAGTCCGCCGTGCAGGCCGCGCGCAAGGCGTTCCCGGCCTGGGCCCGGCGCTCGCTGGAGGAGCGTATCAGCGTGCTCGAAGCCTTCGCGGCCACCCTGAAAAAGCGCGCCGATGAAATCGCCCGCTGCATCGGTGAAGAAACCGGCAAGCCCCTGTGGGAGTCGGCCACCGAAGTCACCAGCATGGCCAACAAGATTGCCATCTCGGTGCAAAGCTACCGTGAGCGCACCGGCGAGAAGAGCGGCCCTCTGGGCGACGCCACCGCCGTGCTGCGTCACAAACCCCACGGCGTGGTGGCGGTGTTCGGCCCGTACAACTTCCCGGGCCACTTGCCCAACGGGCATATCGTGCCGGCGTTGCTGGCGGGCAATACCGTGCTGTTCAAACCGAGCGAGCTGACCCCCAAAGTCGCCGAGCTGACCGTGCAATGCTGGATCGACGCCGGCCTGCCAGCGGGCGTGCTGAACCTGCTGCAGGGCGCACGCGAGACCGGCATCGCGCTGGCCGCCAACCCTGGCATCGACGGGTTGTTCTTCACCGGCTCCAGCCGCACCGGCAATCACCTGCACCAGCAGTTCTCCGGGCGCCCGGACAAGATCCTGGCCCTGGAAATGGGCGGCAATAACCCGCTGGTGGTCGATGAAGTGGCCGATGTGGACGCAGCGGTGTACACCATTATCCAGTCGGCATTCATCTCGGCCGGCCAGCGCTGCACCTGCGCGCGCCGCCTGCTGGTGCCGCAAGGCGCCTGGGGCGATGCCCTGCTCGCACGCCTGGTGGCGGTTTGCGCGACCCTCGAAGTGGGCGCGTTCGACCAGCAACCGGCACCGTTCATGGGCTCGGTGATTTCCCTCGCGGCGGCCAAGGCGTTGATGGACGCGCAGGAATGGATGCTGGCCAATGGCGCGGTCGCGCTGTTGGAGATGACTCAACCCCAGGACCAGGCCGCGCTGCTCACCCCGGGCATTATCGACGTGACGCACGTGAGCGAGCGCGAAGACGAAGAACTGTTCGGCCCGCTGCTGCAGGTGATTCGCTACGCCGATTTCGAGGCGGCGATTGTCGAGGCCAACAACACTCAATATGGCCTGGCCGCAGGCTTGCTGTCGGACTCCGAAGCGCGCTACCAGCAGTTCTGGCTGGAAAGCCGGGCGGGCATCGTCAACTGGAACAAGCAACTGACCGGTGCCGCCAGCACCGCGCCGTTCGGCGGGGTAGGCGCCTCGGGCAATCATCGCGCCAGTGCGTATTACGCGGCGGATTATTGCGCGTATCCGGTGGCGTCGCTGGAGACCCCGAGTCTGACGTTGCCAGCAGCACTGACCCCGGGCATCACACTGCTCTGAAAGTGTGTGTGCGCTTGTGGGAGGGGTGTGTTGAGACTTTTGAAGCCTATAAAAACAGATGTTCGTGGAGCCTCGCCGATGAAATCCTGTGAAGTCAATTTTGACGGTCTAGTGGGGCCGACCCATAACTACGGCGGCTTGTCCTTCGGCAACGTCGCGTCCCAGAGCAACAGCCAGCAGCATTCCAACCCCAGGGAAGCGGCGTTGCAGGGCCTGCAGAAAATGAAGGCGCTGATGGACATGGGCTTTGTGCAAGGCGTGCTCGCGCCCCAGGAGCGCCCCGATGTGGCCGCCTTGCGCAGCCTTGGTTTCAGCGGCAGCGACGCGCAGGTCATCGAGCAGGCCGCCAGGCAGGCGATGCCGTTGCTGGTCGCCAGTTGCTCCGCCTCGAACATGTGGGTGGCCAACGCCGCCACGGTCAGCCCGAGCGCCGATACCATTGACGGCCGCGTGCACTTCACCGCCGCCAACCTCAATTGCAAATACCACCGCAGCATCGAACACCCCACCACCAGCCGCGTGCTGGGGGCGATGTTCGCCGACGCGCAGCGCTTCGCCCATCACGCCGCCTTGCCGGCGGTGGCGCAGTTCGGCGACGAAGGCGCGGCCAACCACACGCGTTTTTGCCGCAGCTATGGCGAGGCCGGTGTGGAGTTTTTCGTGTTCGGCCGCAGCGCCTTCGACCCGCGCTACCCGGTGCCGCAGAAGTACCCGGCGCGCCAGACCCTGGAAGCGTCCCAGGCCGTCGCACGCCTGCACGGCCTGGCGGATGACGGCGTGGTCTACGCCCAGCAGAACCCGGCGGTGATCGATGCCGGTGTGTTCCACAACGATGTGATCGCGGTGGGCAATGGCGAGGTGCTGTTCTATCACGAGGATGCATTCCTCAACACCGAGCAGGTGCTCGCCGAACTGCACGGCAAGCTGGCCCGGCTGGGCGGCCATTTTCAGGCGGTGTGTGTGCCGCGCGCCGAGGTCAGCGTCGAGGACGCGGTGCGTTCCTACCTGTTCAACAGCCAGTTGCTGACCCGGCCGGACGGCTCGATGCTGCTGATCGTGCCGCAGGAATGCCGTGCCAACGAGCGCGTGTGGCGTTACCTGCAAACCCTCACCACCGCCGGGGGCGTGATCCGCGAAGTCAAGGTGTTCGACCTCAAGCAAAGCATGCAGAACGGCGGCGGCCCGGCGTGCCTGCGCTTGCGCGTGGCATTGAACGAGACCGAACTGGCGGCGGTGAACCCGGGCGTTATCCTGACCGCACCGCTGTACGAGACCCTTACTCAGTGGGTCGACAGACACTACCGCGACAGCCTGCGCGAAACCGACCTGGCTGACCCGCAATTGCTGATTGAGTGCCGGACGGCACTGGATGAACTGACGCAAATCCTTAAACTGGGCTCGGTTTATCCGTTCCAGATCAATTAATACCCATCCACGGCTGAGAGTTATTTATGACCACCGACACCCTGAAACTGATCCTTGAAGACACCGACGGCACCCAGCTGGAAACCTCCTGCACGCGCGTTGCCGTGGTCTGGCAGGGCAAGGAGATCTGGATCCAGCACGATGGCCGTGGCCAGTTGCTGATCGGTGTGGACGTGGAAGAGGGCGACGCCGAGTACGCCAACCTGCTGATGCGCCCGTTGGCCACCAACCTGATGAGCCTGCAACTGGAAATGGAACCGGCCGACGTCGACGGCGATGACGACGATCACGTCCATGGCCCAGGCTGCAACCACTAAGGAAGCTGCGTATGCTCGCCCTCGGCAAACTGCTTGAACTGACCCTCGCCGGTCGTGAACCGGCGCAAAAAATTCAACTGACTGTCGACGGCGTGCAGATGCGCTGGCTCAGCGAGGGCGCGCTCGAAGTGCGCCCGCCGCAGGCCCTGGACGCCGGCGGCGACCTGCTGCTGTCGTCAGGCATCCATGGCAACGAAACCGCGCCGATCGAACTGCTCGACCGCCTGTTGCATGGCATCGCCCGGGGCGAGATCAAACCGCGTAACCGTATTCTGTTTCTGTTCGGTAACCCCGAGGCCATGCGTCGCGGCGAGCGTTACCTGGAACTGGACGTCAACCGGCTGTTCAATGGTCGGCATGAACAAAACATCGGCCCGGAGGCCATCCGCGCCGCCGAGCTCGAGCAACTGGCCCGCAGCTTTTTCAGCCTGCCGGGCCGCTGGCGCTTGCATTACGACCTGCACACCGCCATTCGCGGTTCGAAGATCGAGCAGTTTGCGCTTTACCCGTGGAAAGAAGGTCGCCAGCATTCGCGCCGCGAACTGGCGCGCCTGAGCGCCGCCGGCATGCAAGCGGTGCTGCTGCAGAATAAAGCCTCGATCACCTTTACCGCGTTCACCTATGAGCAGCTCGATGCCGAGGCCTTTACCCTGGAGTTGGGCAAGGCGCGGCCGTTCGGGCACAACCAGGGCGTTGATGTGTCGCGTCTGGAAACGCGCCTGACACAGATCATCGAGGGCACGGAGCCTGCGGGCGAGACCCTGGACGGCCTGCAACTGTTCGCGGTCGCCCGTGAGGTCATCAAACACAGCGACGCCTTCCTGATGCATCTGCCGGCAGACGTGGAAAACTTTTCGCAGTTGGACAAAGGCCACCTGCTGGCCGAAGACGTGGCCAAGACCCGCTGGGTGATCGAGGAGGAGGGCGCGCGCATTATCTTCCCTAACCCGAAGGTGAAGAATGGCCTGCGCGCCGGGATCCTGATCGTGCCGATCTCGGAGAGCGCCGCCGCGTTCAAATAGGTGGAGATGAATATTGCTTGCGTGGCGGCATGCCCAGCTCCTCTCGGATACCGTTTTCGGTGAACGGTGTGGCGTTGGTGTGGGTGGGTGGCGTGGACGGGTCATTGTCGAAATCGAAAGCAATGGCGTCTGTCGGCAGGCCGACTGCCTGAAGTTCGTGATTGGAGATGATCGCGCGCGGTTTGTTGCCGTCTGCACCGTCAAGGCTGGCGCCCTGCAACGAAGTGCCGGTGACGACGTTATAGGCATGGCACAGTTCGTGATAGAGCAACGGGATATTGCTCATTCGATTGCCGATGAACGAAGGGTTGTAATACACAGCGCCGCCATAGGAGGGCGTGCCGGGCCTGTTGTCCTGAATGAATGCGGGAGGCGTCGAAGCAGGGCTGGGCACGAACAGGCCATTGGCCTCGTCCTGCAGTTCATAAATGTTGATGGGTGTACCGCTGCGCAGTTCGGCGGCATACAGCGCCCGGAACAGGTGCTGCCCGTTGGGCGAGTTGGCCAGCAGCTGCAAGTCATCGTTTACCCGCTGTTGAAATTCCACGCTGCCGATGACTCGTATGCCGCTGTTTTGCAGGGAGAGTGGTTGGATATCGGTCACCAGCGCTTGAGGGTGAGGGCACTCGGGTGAGGTGTCCGAGGGCGTCAAACCATGTGCGATGAACTGTCCTGCCGCTGCGAGGCCGCTGTTGGGGTTGGCGAAGACCTTGTCATCTGGTTTGAGCTGCGTGACCACGTCCAGCCCTTCGCCGGTATACAGCACGTTTGAGCGGGGGCCTGCCTGTATCAAGTCGTTGCCGGGGCCTCCTGTCAGGATGTTGTGCGCGCTCCCGCCCGTTAATTGATCGTCGCCTTCGCCGCCATTGATGAACGCCAGCCCGCTTGCGGCGATAACCTTGTCGTCTCCTGCGCCGGCGTAGACGGTCATTTCACCGTCTGCGAGGGAGAAAATCTGGTCCGCGCCGTCGCCCCCTTCGATATAGGCGGGGCCTCGGTGATTCAGGATTATATCGTTGCCAGGGCCTGCAAAAATACGCGTATAGCCGCCTCCGGCGAAGATATGATCGTCACCTTCCCCCGAGTCGACCAGTATCGGCCGCGTCACGTTCTCGGCGATGTGGATCAGGTCGTTGCCACCCTGCGTTCGAAAGACGACGAACTGGTTCAACCCGGCCACGGTAACCACAAAGTGCTCGCTATTGATCACCACCATGAGGCCGTTATCTTGAGGGCGTATATCGACGTGGATTCGGTCGTCCTCGTCGTGGGTGGTAAACACGATGTAGTCGTGAAGTTCATCGGCCAACTCTCGTTCGACGGTGACGAGAGGCGTTTGATGCAGCGTAATGAACGTCAGTGTTTTTTGAATATGGAGGTCTCTGTTGAGAGAGCGTGTGCGGCTGGCGGGCGCGCTGAGGCGGCCGTCAATGAGCCATTGAAGGTCAGCGCCACGAGGGGCAAGGGGAAGTGAAGGAACGTGAGACATGGTGACTCCGATGATGGTTGGGAAGCGCTTGTGACAAGCGTCAACGCCATTACATCGTCGGTACCGCGGTTGCTGGCTTTACTTATATAGGATGCCCAATCGCACGGGACTGCCCGTGCGATTGGGCGGCAATCGGACTCAGCTGACGCGCTTTTGCAGCTCGCTCTGATAGATCGCGCGAATCTTGTGCAGCGTATCGGCACAGGTGCGCGCCGCTTCCTGGCCCTTGTGCACGAAGTGCTCGTAGAAGAAGGTGTGGTGCTCGCTGCCGGCGTGGAAGTGGTGCGGGGTGAGGGACACCGAGAACACCGGCACTTCGGTTTCCAGCTGCACCTGCATCAGGCCACTGACCACCGATTGGGCGACGAATTCGTGACGGTAGATGCCGCCGTCCACTACCAGCGCGGCGGCGACGATGCCGGCGTAACGGCCGGTCTTGGCCAGCAGCTTGGCGTGCAGGGGCATTTCAAAGGCGCCGCCGACTTCGAAGAAATCGATGTCCGATTCCTGGTAGCCCTGGGCGATCATTTCGGCGAGGAAGCCTTTGCGGGATTGGTCGACAATATCCTTGTGCCAGCAGGCCTGGATAAACGCGACGCGCTCGCCGTGATGGTTTTTGCTTTTGCTGTCGATAGCGGTGGGTTGCATGTTCTGACTCCTGTTTAAGAAAAAAACAGGGCGTTATGAATCGAATGGGATTTCAAGGGTACGCACAGCGACGTCATGCAGGCATGAGGTCGACGCGCGGCGCTTGGGTGCCAATCCCGTTCTCTCTTCATCCGGACTATGACCGTCGGCCCCGGGATCACACCGGGTCTGCTGACCTTGCCGCCGTCCTGCGTGAGCAGTTCGAGGCGCCAAGCGCTCGCGGGCTATGCACATTGCGCGCAATTACCGCCGGTGGGGAATTACACCCCGCCCTGAGAACGTTGCCGTCAGAACCCTGACGGCGAAGGGTTTTTAACACGGTTTTTGCAAAACTGCACGATTGCCGTATCGATCACCTAGATCGGTTTGTTTGATGGATATTCGATTCCCGACCACACAGGGCTTGATATTGCGCGGCGTTGCCCGCAGTAATCGTCACTACACCCCACCGTCAGAGGCCTGCTTGATGAACGTCATAGACCTGCGCAGCGACACCGTGACCCAACCCACGCCCGGTATGCTTGATGCCATGGCCACTGCCGCCACTGGCGATGACGTCTACGGGGAAGACCCCAGCGTCAATCGCCTGGAGGCCGAGCTGGCCCGGCGCCTGGGGTTTGCCGCCGCGCTGTTCGTGCCTACCGGCACCATGAGCAACCTGCTGGCGTTGATGGCCCACTGTGAGCGCGGCGAGGAGTACATCGTCGGCCAGCAGGCGCACACCTACAAATACGAAGGCGGTGGTGCGGCGGTGCTCGGTTCGATTCAACCCCAGCCACTGGAGGCGCAGGCCGACGGTTCCCTCGATCTGGGCCAGGTGCTGGAAGCGATCAAGCCCGACGATTTTCACTTCGCGCCTACCCGCCTGCTGGCGCTGGAAAACACCATGCAGGGCAAGGTCCTGTCGCTCGATTACCTGGCCAGGGCCCGCGCGTTTACCCACGAACATGGCCTGTCCCTGCACCTGGACGGCGCGCGGCTTTATAACGCGGCGGTCAAGCTGGGCGTGGAGGCGCGGGAGATCGCCCGGCATTTCGATTCGGTGTCGGTGTGCCTGTCCAAGGGCCTGGGCGCGCCAGTGGGCTCGGTGCTGTGCGGCTCCACAGCGCTGATCGCCAAGGCGCGACGCCTGCGCAAGATGGTCGGTGGCGGCATGCGTCAGGCGGGGTCGCTGGCGGCGGCGGGGCTGTATGCGCTGGATCATCATGTGCAGCGCCTGGCCGACGACCACGCCAACGCCCAGTGGCTGGGCGAGGCGCTGCGCGATGCCGGCTACCCCGTGGAGCCGGTGCAGACCAACATGGTCTACGTGCAGATGGGTGACCGTCACCAGGCGTTCAAGGATTTTGCTGGCGAAAGGGGCATCAAATTGAGCACGGCGCCACGCCTGCGTATGGTCACGCACATGGATGTGAGCCGCACGCAGCTCGAACAGGTGGTGCGGGCATTTGTCGAGTTTTCGCGCAACTGACAGGTGCAGGCCGTCTAATTGAACGTTTCTATCGTATAAACACGCTGTACCCCCGGCAAAGGGCCGATATAATGCGGCCCTTTGCCGTCGCTCCGTCTGATGATGTTGCGCACTGGCCTTTGGCCGCAGCCTCCGTGGAAGAACCTAATGAAAAGCGCAGAAATCCGTGAAGCCTTCCTTCGCTTCTTCGAAGAGCAAGGTCACACCCGTGTCTCCTCCAGCTCCTTGATCCCAGGCAATGACCCGACCCTGCTGTTCACCAACGCGGGGATGAACCAGTTCAAGGACTGCTTCCTGGGCCAGGAAAAGCGCGCCTACACCCGCGCCACCAGCAGCCAGAAGTGCGTACGCGCCGGCGGCAAGAACAGCGACCTGGAGAATGTCGGTTACACCGCTCGCCACCACACCTTCTTCGAAATGCTGGGCAACTTCAGCTTCGGCGACTATTTCAAGAAAGATGCGATCACCTTCGCCTGGACCTTCCTCACCGGCGTGTTGAAGCTGCCCAAGGAAAAGCTCTGGGTCACCGTCTACGCGACGGACGACGAAGCCTATGACATCTGGACCCAACAGATCGGCGTGCCCGCCGAACGCATGATTCGCATCGGCGACAACAAGGGCGCGCCGTACGCGTCCGACAACTTCTGGACCATGGGCGACACCGGCCCGTGCGGCCCCTGCACCGAGATTTTCTACGATCACGGCGCCGACATCTGGGGCGGCCCGCCGGGCTCGCCGGAAGAAGACGGCGACCGTTACATCGAAATCTGGAACAACGTGTTCATGCAGTTCAACCGCACCGCCGACGGCGTGTTGCATCCGCTGCCGGCGCCGTCGGTGGACACCGGCATGGGCCTGGAGCGGATCAGTGCGGTGATGCAGCACGTTCACTCCAACTATGAAATCGACCTGTTCACCAACCTGCTGAGCGCCTCGGCGGCGGCCATTGGCTGCGCCAATGAAAGCCAGTCTTCGCTCAAGGTGGTGTCCGACCACATCCGTTCCTGCGGTTTCCTGATCGCCGACGGCGTGCTGCCCTCCAACGAGGGCCGTGGCTACGTGCTGCGCCGCATCATCCGTCGCGCTTGCCGCCACGGTAACAAGCTGGGCGCCACTGGCAGCTTTTTCTACAAGATCGTCGCCGCGCTGGTGGCCGAGATGGGCGAGGCTTTCCCTGAGCTCAAGCAGCAGCAGACCAACATCGAGCGCGTGCTCAAGGCCGAGGAGGAGCAGTTCTCCAAGACCCTGGAACACGGCCTGAAAATTCTCGAACAGGATCTGGCCGAGCTTAAAGGCACGGTCGTGCCGGGCGACGTGGTGTTCAAACTGTACGACACCTACGGCTTCCCGATGGACCTGACCGCCGACATCGCCCGTGAGCGCGAGCTGACCATCAATGAGGCCGGCTTTGAGCGTGAGATGGAGGCCCAGCGCGTGCGCGCCCGGTCCGCCAGCTCTTTTGGCCTGGATTACAACACCCTGGTCAAGGTCGACGTGCCGACCGAATTCATCGGCTACAAGGCGACCGCCGGCGCGGCCAAAATCGTTGCGATCTATAAGGACGGCAAATCCGTCGACGTGTTGAGCGAAGGCGAAGAAGCCGTCGTGGTGCTTGACCAGACGCCGTTCTACGCCGAATCCGGTGGCCAGATCGGTGACTGTGGTTTCCTCAGCTTCACGTCCGGGCGTTTTGATGTGCGTGACACCACCAAGACCGGCGGTGCGTTCCTGCATCACGGTGTGCTGGTGCTGGGCAATCTGACGGTCGGTGCACCGGTCGACACCCAGGTGGATGCGGACGTGCGCCATGCCACCGCGCTGAACCACTCGGCCACCCACTTGCTGCACGCGGCCTTGCGCCAGGTGCTGGGCGAGCATGTCCAGCAGAAGGGTTCGCTGGTCGACAGCCAGCGCCTGCGCTTCGACTTCAGCCACTTTGAAGCGATCAAGCCTGCGCAGATCAAGGCCCTTGAAGACATCGTCAACGCCGAGATTCGTCGCAACACTCCGGTCGAGACCGAAGAAACCGATATCGACACCGCCAAGGCCAAGGGCGCGATGGCGCTGTTCGGCGAGAAGTATGGCGACAGCGTGCGCGTGCTGAGCATGGGCGGCGCATTCTCGGTGGAGCTGTGCGGCGGTATCCACGCCAACCGCACCGGCGACATCGCGCTGCTGAAAATTGTCAGCGAAGGCGGTGTGGCGTCTGGTGTGCGGCGTATCGAGGCGGTCACCGGTGCTGCGGCTCTGGCCTACCTGAATGCGGCCGAAGAACAACTCAAGGAAGCGGCCAGCCTGGTCAAGGGCAGCCGCGACAACCTGATCGACAAACTGTCCGCCGTGCTCGAGCGCAACCGTGCGCTGGAGAAGCAGCTGGAACAGTTGCAGGCCAAGGCGGCCAGTGCCGCGGGTGACGATCTGTCGGCCGCTGCAGTGGACGTCAAAGGTGTGAAAGTACTGGCGGCACGTCTGGACGGTCAGGACGGCAAGGCGTTGCTGGCCCTGGTCGATCAGTTGAAGAACAAGCTCGGCCGCGCAGTGATCCTGCTCGGCGGTGTGCATGAGGATAAGGTCGTGCTGGTTGCGGGTGTAACCAAGGACCTGACTGGCCAACTCAAAGCCGGTGATTTGATGAAACAGGCCGCTGCGGCAGTGGGCGGGAAGGGCGGTGGTCGCCCGGACATGGCGCAAGGCGGTGGTGTGAACGCCGGTGCCCTGGATGCGGCCCTGGCCCTGACCGTGCCATTTGTCGAAGCAGGTATTTAAGGCGCTGTTAAACGGCCCGCGACCCGGTCGCGGGCGGTTGAGTGCTGGTTGAATTGGAAATCAGGCGCCCCTTTACGGGCTGAGGCGGCTTAGAAATGGCTTTGATCGTACAGAAATTTGGAGGCACCTCGGTCGGCTCTGTCGAAAGAATCGAGCAGGTCGCCGACAAGGTTAAGAAGTTCCGCGACGCCGGCGATGACCTGGTGGTGGTGCTGTCGGCCATGAGCGGTGAAACCAATCGCCTGATCGAACTGGCCAAGGCCATCAGTGGCGATCAGCAACCGTTGCCGCGTGAGCTGGATGTGATCGTGTCCACCGGCGAGCAGGTGACCATTGGCTTGCTGGCCATGGCGCTGAACAGGCGCGGCGTGCCAGCGGTGTCCTACACGGGCAGCCAGGTGCGCATCCTGACCGACAGCGCGCATACCAAGGCGCGCATCCTGCAGATTGATGATCAGAAAATTCGTACTGATCTGAAAGCCGGTCGCGTGGTAGTGGTAGCAGGGTTCCAGGGTGTGGATGAGCACGGCAACATCACCACCCTCGGACGTGGCGGTTCGGACACCACGGGCGTTGCGCTGGCAGCGGCTCTCAAGGCGGATGAATGCCAGATCTACACCGATGTGGACGGCGTCTACACCACCGATCCGCGTGTCGTGTCCGTGGCTCAGCGCCTGGACAAGATCACCTTCGAAGAGATGCTGGAGATGGCCAGTCTCGGTTCCAAGGTGTTGCAGATTCGTGCGGTGGAGTTTGCCGGCAAGTACAACGTTCCGCTGCGCGTATTGCACAGCTTCAAAGAGGGTCCGGGCACCCTCATTACTATTGATGAAGAGGAATCCATGGAACAGCCGATCATTTCCGGCATCGCTTTCAACCGCGATGAAGCCAAGCTGACGATCCGTGGCGTGCCGGATACTCCGGGCGTGGCGTTCAAGATCCTCGGTCCGATCAGTGGCGCAAATATTGAAGTCGACATGATCGTGCAGAATGTTTCGCACGATAACACCACCGATTTCACCTTCACCGTGCACCGCAACGAGTACGATGCGGCCGAGCGTATCCTGCAGAACACCGCGAGCGGGATTGGCGCCCGTGAAGTGGTCGGCGATACCAAAATTGCCAAGGTGTCGATCGTGGGGGTGGGCATGCGTTCCCATGCCGGTGTTGCCAGCCGCATGTTCGAGGCCCTGGCCAAGGAAAGCATCAATATCCAGATGATCTCCACCTCGGAAATCAAAGTCTCGGTGGTGATTGAAGAGAAGTACCTGGAGCTTGCGGTGCGCGCGTTGCACACCGCTTTTGAGCTCGATGCGCCGGCCCGACAGGGCGAGTAAGGCAGTGCCGGAAGGGCGCGGTATACCGCGCCTTTCCTTTTTTGTGGGGCGCGTGGTCTTTTGCGTCGGCTCGACAATACTCAGATGCAAGGTCTACCCGCTCCTGCAGCGTAGGCTGAGCGTTTTTTTTTGCAGACTGTTGTTCCAGAACTGAAGTGCGTGAGGTGAAAGGTTATGTTGATTCTGACTCGTCGTTGCGCAGAAAGCCTGATTATCGGTGATGGCGAAATCACCGTGACCGTGCTCGGCGTCAAAGGCAATCAAGTGCGTATCGGGGTTAACGCTCCGAAAGAGGTAGCGGTCCACCGGGAGGAAATCTTCCAGCGGATCAGTAAGGAAAAGGAAAAGGAGAAAGAGCAGCAGGGACGTCAGCAGCAGGACGAGGACGAGGAAAACGACGAAGAACCAAGCCATTAATTTTTATCGCTTTTTGTGTTTGCAAACGGGGATGAACGTGGTTAATATACGCCCCGTGTTGCGGAGAGCTGGCCGAGTGGCCGAAGGCGCTCCCCTGCTAAGGGAGTACACCTCAAAAGGGTGTCGGGGGTTCGAATCCCCCGTTCTCCGCCATTATTTGCTTAGTACGTTGCAGTCTGGATTTATCGGTAAGTTGTTGAAATTACTCGAAAAAATCGCTTTACATAGAGATTGAACGGCCTATAATGCGCGGCAACAAATGCACTCGTAGCTCAGCTGGATAGAGTACTCGGCTACGAACCGAGCGGTCACAGGTTCGAATCCTGTCGAGTGCACCATTTAAGAGTCAACTGCAGCAATGCGGTGACTCGGCTTCAACCAGTTGTGATCTGGTCTAAAAACACAATCTGCACTCGTAGCTCAGCTGGATAGAGTACTCGGCTACGAACCGAGCGGTCACAGGTTCGAATCCTGTCGAGTGCACCATACAAACAAAAAGCCCGCCAAGTGCGGGCTTTTTGCCGTCTGGCGTTTGTGCAGGATTTCTCCTGATCCATCACCTTGATGTGTTTTCCGCCCGGGTTGCGACGTCGCAGTTCCCGGGTGCAGCTCAGGCTCAACTTTGCCTCGCAAGCGCTTGTTCTCTCCAGTTTTTTAAGATTAAAAGCCACCGAGCGGTGTATCATTGCGCCCGTCAGCCCCGCCGGGGCTTGTGGAATACCTCCATGGACTTACCCAGTAGTAACTCAGTAACCCGCTTTACCAATCATGAATTGACTGATTGATCCTTCCGGCGTGCCCCGCTGCTGGGAGTGGAGTTCGCCTATGACCGAAGTAGAAGTTAAGAAAACACAAGACAGCCTGCAGGATCGCCTGGCTCAAGTCATCGAGCTGCTGCAGCGCCAGCGCGTGGTCGAAGACCTCACGCATCGCCAGGAAGGCCCGAATCACGACCGCGTTGAAAACCTGGTCCATCGGCAAAACCTCGTCGAGCTGCAGCGCAAGCTCGATGACCTGCACTCCGCCGACGTCGCCTATATTCTTGAAGCCTTGCCGCTGGATGATCGACTGACGCTCTGGCAGTTGGTCAAGGCTGACCGCGACGGCGACATCCTGCTCGAAGTATCCGACTCCGTACGTGAAACCCTGATCGCCGACATGGACGATCACGAGCTGCTGGCCGCCGCCAAGGAAATGGACGCCGACGAACTGGCTGACCTTGCGCCTGAGTTGCCGCGTGATGTTGTCCATGAGCTGATGGAGGCGCTGGACACCCAGCAGCGTGAGCGCGTGCGTTCAGCGCTGTCGTACGACGAGGACCAGGTCGGCGCCCTGATGGACTTCGAGATGGTCACCATTCGCGAAGACGTCAGCCTCGAGGTGGTTTTGCGCTACCTGCGCCGTCTGAAGGAGCTGCCAGGTCATACCGACAAGCTTTTCGTCGTCGACTATGAAGGCATCCTCAAGGGCGTGCTGCCGATCAAGCGCCTGCTGGTGAACGATCCGGAGAAGAAAGTTGCGGACTTGATGGCCAGTGATACCGTGAGCTTTCACCCGGACGAGGACGCGTATGACGCGGCCCAGGCCTTTGAGCGTTATGACTTGATCTCGGCGCCGGTGGTTGACAAGAACGGCAAGCTGATTGGCCGTTTGACCATCGACGAAATCGTCGATCTGATTCGTGAAGAGAGTGAAACCGAAGTCCTCAACATGGCGGGTTTGCGTGAGGAGGAAGATATTTTTGCCTCGGTCTGGCGCTCGCTGCATAACCGCTGGGCATGGCTGGCGGTTAACCTGATTACCGCGTTCATCGCCTCGCGAGTCATCGGGCTGTTTGAAGGCTCGATTGAAAAGCTCGTGGCACTGGCGGCGTTGATGCCGATTGTGGCGGGCATCGGCGGTAACTCCGGTAACCAGACCATCACCATGATCGTGCGCGCGATGGCGCTGGATCAGGTGAGTACCGCCAACTCTTCCCGCTTGCTGCGCAAGGAGCTGGCCGTCGGGCTTATCAACGGTCTGGTGTGGGGTGGGGTGATCGGTGTGGTGGCCTACTTGCTGTATGGCAGTTGGTCGCTCGGCGTGGTGATGACTGCCGCCATGACGCTCAACCTGCTGTTGGCTGCGTTCATGGGCGTGTTGATTCCGATGACCCTGGCACGCCTTGGTCGCGACCCCGCAATGGGGGCGAGTGTCATGATCACAGCCATGACGGACAGTGGAGGTTTCTTCATCTTCCTCGGCTTGGCGACCATATTCCTGTTGTAAGGTGCTCTGTGGGAGCGAGCAAGCTCGCTCCTGATGAAGAGTGGCCCCTCAAATTTCAGGCAAAAAAAAGCCAGCATTCAGCTGGCTTCGGCTTTCAATTTTGCAATCTTGAATCAATTGGCTTCTGCGGCCGCCTCAACGTCGTGCGCGATAAGCGAAACGAGGGCATTCTGCTGGCGGTGGGAAAGCTGACGAAAGCGCTGCAGCAGCTCGCGTTCGTGCAGTGACAACTCCGGACTGTCCAGACGCATGCTCAGCTCTTCGCCCAACGCACCTTCCTGAATAAGGCTCTGCTCCAGGCGCGCGATGATTTCAGAGTTCATGCTGCGGTGATGATTGCGAGCCACCTCGGCAATGCGTTCCCGCATACCGTCTGGCAGACGTACGACGAATTTGTCAGCCGTACGGCTGGAATAAATTGCCTGTTTCAATGGGCGCATATATTTAACCGGTTAGTTCAGGGGAGCGGTTTTTGGAATTGGCCGCAAGGATGAGTGTTAAGACAAGACTCACGACCAAAGTTCAACCCGAATTGCAAAGAGGTCGCATCATGCCTCAGATTCGACATTTCCTTGGCGTCAATTCTGTGACAAATATTGAACTGCCTAAAGGCTTTATGCCAGCACTGATTTGCATTTTTGCGGACTGGTTTGAATATTTTTTGCGTGACGTGCGTTAAACGCGGATCAACACGCCAACCACCGCAGCGAATGTCTGGAGGGCGCACATCGTAAAGCAATATGGCTGTTTGCCCCTAGTGCTAAGACTAGTGGCATTCTGCCAATTTACTAGGTCTATACGACGTAAGGTAGGAGAAGGCGGGGGAGGTGGCGCAACGGCAGCTTTCAGCGCAGCACAGGATCGAACTTGATACGGCGGCCGACGATCAGCGTGAGCACCAGCAACACAGCGAACACCGCACTGGCGATAAAGGCTGTGATTTGCCCCTCTTGCGCAGAGGCCTGAAGGCCAAAAGCGACGCTGATCAGGGTTAGGCAGAGAAACAACCAGGAGGATTTGGACATGACAGCTTCCTTAGAAAACCCAATGTTCAGCGGGAGCTGACTGTGCATTCTGTGTGACGCGCACAGGCGTTTGCGCATTTGCAGTCATCACCGCCAATTGCGGACGCTGCTGCAGGTGGTGTGGAACGGGCTGGCGAAGCTGCGCAACGTCATCACCTGTGGTCGACTGGAAATGAAACATCACCAAAGCGGCGAGTGCCACGGTATTAAGGGCTAACAGAAGGGCACTGTTCATGTTCATGTTCTCCGCCGATTGCTCTGCCAGGTTGGTGATGGGTTGTCCGTGTAGGACTTGTCTTATAGAAGATATTGCAGATGCCGTGCCAATGTTTATTTTCAATAAAATCAATGGGTTGGGCTTGAACGGCAGGGCTTTCTGATTGCAATTTGCAATGCTGGCATTTTGGGGGAGTGCATTTTGCACGATGCCCTGCAAGTCCCGGTTTTACTGGGCCAAGTAGAGATCTGCCGGGCGAGGAATGACCTACACGTAAAAAGCCAACGGACGACATGACAAAACGGACCTTGGCCGTTAACATGCTCGCCGTCCGTCGCCATGCCTTTGGCCGGGCGACTGTCATTTGTCCCAGTAGCTCAATTGGATAGAGCATCCCCCTCCTAAGGGGAAGGTTGGCCGTTCGAACCGGCCCTGGGACACCAGATTCAAAGCCCCGCGCAGCTCATTTGGATGGCGGGGCTTTTTTGTGCGCGCTCGGCGCGGATCCAGTCGAACCTTGGCACTGATCCGGGTTCACAGCAGGGGCATCCTGTATTTCTCTTAAAGGTGTACCTTCCATGCGCTCGCGCGGCGTCTGAGCTGTAGTTAATCATGCTGAACACATTAATCTCCGCAAACAGCGCGTATCGCCTGTCCGGATTCGGCGACGCGGGACTATCATTCCGCTAGCCCTGACCCTACTGCAAGGAGCCGCTCGGAACGCCGATGCGCCAAATCTGGAAATCTTTTCGAGCCCTTTATTTCGCCTCTTTGATGATGCTGATCGGCTCAGGCCTGCTCAGTACTTACCTGGCACTGCGCCTCGCGGCCGACCATGTCGACAGCCTGTGGGTGGGCGCCTTGATGGCGGCCAACTATTTCGGCCTGGTGCTGGGTGGCAAGATCGGGCACCGCCTGATTGCGCGCGTCGGGCATATTCGTGCCTACGCCACCTGTGCCGGCATCGTCGGTGCGGCTGTGCTGGGCCATGGCCTGATCAACTGGTTGCCGGCCTGGATCGTGCTGCGGGTCATCGTGGGCCTGGGCATGATGTGCCAATACATGGTCATCGAGAGCTGGCTCAATGAACAGGCCGAGGCCAAGCAGCGTGGCTTGGTGTTCAGTGGTTATATGATCGCGTCCTACCTGGGGCTGGTACTGGGCCAGTTGATTCTGGTGATGCATCCCGCGCTCGGTCTGGAACTGCTGATGCTGGTGGCTTTGTGCTTTGCCCTGTGCCTGGTGCCGGTGGCCATGACGCGCCGCATTCACCCGGCACCCCTGCACCCGGCACCGATGGAGCCGCGCTTCTTTATAAAGCGCGTGCCACAGTCACTGAGCACAGTGCTGGGGGCCGGGTTGATCGTCGGTTCGTTCTACGGCTTGGCGCCGCTATATGCATCTCAGCAGGGGCTGACCACCGAGCAGGTCGGCCTGTTCATGGGCTCGTGCATTTTCGCCGGGTTGTTGGTGCAGTGGCCGTTGGGCTGGTTGTCGGATCGCTATGACCGCGCGCTGCTGATCCGCTGTTTCGCCTTGTGCCTGGCGGTGGCGGCATTGCCGCTGGCGATCATGACCAAGGTGCCTCTGGAAGTGTTGTTCGTTGCTGGCTTTTTCTGTTCGCTGGTGCAGTTCTGCCTGTATCCGCTGGCCGTGGCGTTTTCCAATGATCATGTCGAGGGTGATCGTCGTGTGTCGCTGACGGCCATGCTACTGGTGACCTACGGCGTCGGTGCCAGCATCGGGCCGCTGTTGGCCGGTGTGGTCATGAAGATGTTTGGCAGCCACATGCTGTATGCGTTTTTCAGCCTGTGTGCCCTGGTCCTCGTATGGCGTATCCGGCCGAAGGCGGTGACCAACCTGCATCAGGTGGACGATGCGCCGCTGCACCATGTAGCGATGCCCGACAGCATGTCCAGCTCGCCACTGGTGGCTGCGCTGGATCCGCGCGTGGACGAGGCGGTGGTGCAGGAACAGATGCAGACGCCGGTTGCAGATCCTGAGCCTGAACCCGAGTCGCCGTCACCGGTTGACGAGCCAGGCGCTGAGGAACCCGCGGAACCAGTGGACCCGGACGAACACCCTCATGACCTGAGCAGGGCGCGCCCCTGAAAGCAAAAACGGGCAGATCCCATCAGGATCTGCCCGTTTTTTGTCGCGATTCGCTTGTCAGAAATCGTCGTCCTTGTCGAACCGACGTGCTTCACGTTGCAGCTGGTACACAAACCGTTCGACCTGACGCTGCACCAGCCCGCTCATGTTATGAAAGCGCACGCCGGCGAAGGTGGTATTGATACGATCTTCGAAATGCAGGTGACGCAACTCGACGGAGGTAGTCATGCTGCCAAAGGGCAGTGCGGCGATAAACCGGTCGTACACCTGGCCCAGTTGCAAACGCTCGGAGATGTCGCCTTCAAAGCGCAGTTTGCAGCCGGTAGCGGAGATATCCAGCAGTTTTCCGTTGACCGGAAATTTGAGCCTTTCGCCACCCAGCTCGATGTTCACCAGTTGCGCCAGCTTCAGCGCGGCGCGGAAGGCGTTGCGGCGCTGATGATAAACCACCTCGTCCGGCATGCTGCCAGTATAGATACGGTGGCCGTCTTTCTCGCTGATTGTGAGGGTGCCCTTGCTTTCCCAAGCGACACGCACGCCATCGTGGAAGCCCTCGATGCGAAAGGGTTCGCCGCTTTCAAGGTGGCGCTCGCCGTCACGCGGGATCATTTCGTCCATGACCAGAATTTTGCCGTCGCGGTCCACGTCCACCAGGTAGCTCTGGAAGCGCTGGCTGCGTTCGTGGAAGGTGATGATCAGCGGGTCATGACTTTCTTGCAGCATCCGCAACGTGCTGGCGATTTCCAGAGGCGTGGTGAGCACCTTGGGTGGCTGCGGGGCATCTTCCGCATTAAGGGCGTTGAACACGGTTCTTCCATCTCCAGACAATATACGACTACTCGCAAGAACCGGCATTTTGCCAGTATGTGGCGCGCCTTGGATAGGCCGCGCTGCAAACCAGCGTCAGGCTTGGCTACGGGTACTGGGTTTGACCAGGCGGGAGGTGGAACCCTGAGCGTTGTACAGCGCAGGTGGCTCACCGCCATGAAGTATGCGCAACTGGTTGGCGGTCGTAGCTTGCTGCAGCTGGATCGACTGGCCGTTGAGGAGGTTGGCTTCCTGGCACTGGGTGAGCAATTGATTGAGCGCTTTGCTCTGCTCCAGCAGTTGATCACCGACCGAGGAATGGCTGGCCAACTGGGCGAGGCCGTCATGATCGGCCGGCAGGCCGAGGCTGGTCAGAATCTGGCTGCGCTTCTTGCCGTGCTGTTCGAGCAGGACAATCAACGATTGTTTGCGCGCCAGGATTTCTTCGAGCAAGGGCATGTCCCGACCGTAGAGGGCCAGGGATTCTTCTTTGAGCAGCTCGAGCAATTGTTGCGTCGGCGCCAGATCATCGATGATCAGTTCAAGCAAGGTTTCGTCGTGGTGCATGGCAGGCCTTGGGGTTTAAGCGTCCAAAAGCCCGGCGCAGGCCAGTGCCTAGCGCTCGGCTTCGAAATTAAGCAGCTTGCTGGCTACGCGGTTGCTGTCGACTTTATAGCTGCCATCGGCGATCGCCTGTTTCAATTCGGCCACGCGGGCCTTGTTGACAACCGGTTGGTCGCGCAGCGAGTCAGTGACCTTCTGCAACTGCTGAGCCTCATTGCTCAAGTGTACGGATTCCCCGCTCTGGCTGGCGCTGGCCTGTTCCGTCTTCGCGGCAGGCGCTGGCTGGGCCTTGGCTTCTGCGCTTTCCTTGGTGCCGCTGGTGCGCGTAGTACCTGGCAACGCCGGGGAGTTATTTAAACGGCTGAAATCGATGACCATGATAAAAAACCTCTGGGTATTTGGACGCTTGCCATGTTTTCGGCCATACCCAAACAAACTTTAGGCTCGATTGACAATAAAACTGCGCGCGCAGGCGTCTGGCCCACAGTGTAGGAAAACCCGGCGTCCTGTACCAGTGTTCTATAAAGCCACCTCCACTTGCCCGGGCGCCGTTACGCGCGCCTTGATCACACGGTTGGAGTTGAGGTTCTTCACCCGAATCTGTTCACTCATACCGCCGTTGGACAGCGCTTCCCCCGGCATTCTTACGTTCAGCCCGCCGCTGCTGGCGGAGATCACTACCTGATCGCCCTTGCGGATGACCTCGGCCTGCTCCAGATGCACCAGGGTTATCACCTGGTCGGTGACCACCGGTCGGGTAAGTTTCTGCCCGATGGCCTGGTCGACCGAGGTCAGATAGCCCTGGCTGATCTGACTGATGTCGCGTTCACGCATCACCACATCCTCGAAACCAATAATGCCGGTGCGTTTCAGCGGCCGCGCCACGACTACCACTTCGCGGAACAATTTGACCTGCGCCGGCACAAACACGGTCCAGGGCGACGCGCCTTCGCAACGTACTTTTACCGTTACACGCCCGATTGGCTGGGCCGGACTTTCCAGGCTGGCTGTCAATTCCTTGTCGCACATCGGCATACGCAGACGCGGGTCGAGCTGCTTGACCTCGATCTCATAACGGCCGGGCGTCTGTGTGCTCGCCAGATAATCTTCTACAGTGAACTCAAGAAAGCCCTGAGTGACGCCGATAAGGAGATCAGGCAGGGTGACGTTGTCGGCGCGAGCCGCTGCGCCTGAGCCCAAGGCAAGCAATGCCAGCGTGACGCAAAGCAATCTGCGGTACGTTGGAAGGCGTCGGGAAACTGTCGTTTTAAGGTCCATGACCAATAAATAGCAAAGCTCGTGCCGTTTAGAGTGGAGTGCGCGTCGCACCCCCAAAGGTTTTAGCGTAGGAGTCTGGGCATGGCAGGTGTAATGGATTCAGTAAACCAGCGCACACAGCTGGTAGGGCAGAATCGCCTCGAGTTGCTGCTGTTTCGTCTGGACGGCAAGCAGCTGTATGGCATCAACGTGTTTAAAGTGCGAGAAGTGCTGCAGTGCCCCAAGCTGACGATCATGCCCAAGTCCAGCCCGGTGGTGTGTGGCGTGGCCAACATCCGGGGCGCGACCATTCCGATTCTTGACCTGGCATTGGCCACCAGCGCCGCCGGGTTGCAGGACCGCCAGAACCCGTTCGTGATCATCACCGAGTACAACACCAAGACCCAGGGTTTCCTGGTGCGCTCGGTGGAGCGCATCGTCAACATGAACTGGGAGGAGATCCATCCGCCGCCCAAGGGCACCGGTCGCGATCACTACCTCACGGCAGTGACGCGGGTCGATAACCAGTTGGTGGAAATCATCGACGTGGAGAAGATCCTCGCCGAAGTGGCACCGACCTCGGAAACCATCTCGGTGGGCGTGGTGGATGCCGACACGGCGCACAAGGCGATTTCGTTGCGCGTGCTGACCGTGGATGACTCTTCCGTGGCGCGCAAGCAGGTGACCCGTTGCCTGCAGACCGTCGGCGTGGAAGTGGTGGCCCTCAATGATGGTCGCCAGGCCCTGGATTACCTGCGCAAGCTGGTGGACGAGGGCAAGAAGCCGGAAGAAGAGTTTCTGATGATGATTTCCGACATCGAGATGCCGGAAATGGACGGCTATACCCTGACGGCCGAGATACGCAACGATCCACGCATGCAAAAACTGCATATCATCCTGCATACTTCGTTGTCGGGTGTTTTCAATCAGGCCATGGTCAAGAAAGTCGGTGCCGATGACTTCCTGGCCAAATTCCGCCCTGATGACCTCGCATCCCGGGTAGTCGACCGGATCAAGGCAGCAGATCACGGCTAGGGGATTTCCCCTGGCGGTCACACGATTTAAGAGGCGGTATCTTTGTCTACGGGTAATTTGGATTTCGAACAGTTCCGGGTCTTCCTGGAAAAGGCCTGTGGCATATTGCTCGGTGAAAACAAGCAATATCTGGTATCCAGCCGCCTCAACAAGTTGATGGAGCTGCAGGGTATCAAGTCGCTGGGCGAGTTGGTGCAGCGCATCCAGGGCCAACCGCGCAGCGGGCTCAAGGAAATGGTGGTCGATGCCATGACCACCAACGAAACCCTGTGGTTTCGCGACACCTACCCGTTCGAGGTACTCAAGAACAAAGTACTGCCGGAGGCCATCAAGGCCAGCCCGGGTCAGCGTCTGCGTATCTGGTCGGCCGCCTGCTCGTCGGGGCAGGAGCCCTACTCGATCTCGATGGCCATCGATGAGTTCGAAAGAACCAATATCGGCCAGTTGAAAGCCGGTGCGCAGATCGTCGCCACCGACCTGTCCGGCACCATGCTCAACAACTGCAAGACCGGTGAGTACGACAGTCTGGCCCTGGGCCGGGGCCTGTCGCCGGAGCGGCTGCAGCGTTTCTTCGACCCCAAGGGCGCGGGACGCTGGGCGGTCAAGGCGCCGATCAAGAGCCGAGTGGAGTTTCGCTCGTTCAACCTGCTCGACAGCTACGCCAGCCTGGGCAAGTTCGACATGGTGTTTTGCCGCAACGTGCTGATCTACTTCTCGGCCGAGGTAAAGAAAGACATTCTGTTGCGCATCCACGGCACCCTCAAGCGCGGCGGCTATCTGTTCCTCGGTGCTTCGGAGGCACTCAACGGTCTGCCGGATCATTACCAGATGGTGCAATGCAGTCCCGGGATTATTTACCAGGCCAAGTGATGTTCACTTGAAAAAACGGGAGGCTCTGCAAAGGCCTCCCGTTTTTTATGCGCGCAGCAAACGAGACCCTTCAGCCAACCGTACTCAGGGCCTGAGCGTCATGCGGATATTGCTCAGGGACAGGCGATGAGCCCCCCTGGGCACCGTCTGGTTGAAAATGCCCAGCCGCACGCTGGTCGTCGCGGTGGCGGTGAATGACCCGGTTCCGGTCTGTGGTTGGGCCTGGGTAATGTTTTTTACGTCAGCGCCAATCCGGCTGCCGTTCATCGTCATGCACAAGGCCGAGCCATCGCTGACAGCAGAGCCGCCAATGACGTCGAAGCTGAAATCGTAAGTGCGCCCCGCAGTCACCGGTACTGCACGCGTGATGATGTGAGCGCTGACCGGCTGGCTGATGAGCAGGTCCACCACCACGCTGCTGTTAATAACGTGCAGTAATCCGCCCACGTAGGGCCCCTGGGGTACCCAGCCTTGAAGCGTGTTATCGCTGAAATCCCATACGGTGGCAGGAGGCGGCACGATGATGGGCAGGGGATTGATAAATACTCGCGCGGTTGGCGCAGCGGAGAGCAGCCTTGCGCGGTTGATGGACAGCAGCAGATGCACGAGGGTGCCGGCGCTGACTTCTACAAAACTTTTAGGGATCAGAAATTCGAGTTTGGGAGCGCTTTGGGCAATCTGAAAGCTCTGGTTGAACTCGCCACCACGCACAGTACTGCTCAGGGTCAGAAAGACCCTGTCGTCCTTTTCAACCGGGAAATCGGCAGTCAGTCCAGCGGAGTGACCGGTAATAAGTTGGGTGTTCAGCTCCGCAGGGGTGGGTGCTGAGTTTTGCTCGTTGAATCTTGGCAGCGGGATAATCAACATTGCAAACCTCTGCGGCACACATTAAGGGGGTCGCCGAATAAGGCCTCCAGGCGACAGATACCGCAACTGTCAGAAATGACAGTCAAGACCAACGGTGGTGTCTTCCTGCCCACTCAGTGAGGGTATTGACGGGTGGCCGTCCCTGCGTAAAGCGGCAAGCACCGTTGCCGCTTTACTGGCGCCACGCGGAAGCCGGTTGCCGCTTTTCTGGCATTGCCGCCGGACCTGTCCCCGCAAACCCTTGAATTACGGGCCTTGCGCACATTGGCATGCGCCTTGCTATGACCTTGTTACGAACAGCAGGTCAGCCTAAAGGTTTCCGCCATGAGCATCAGCTTCGATAAAGCGCTCGGTATTCACGAACAAGCCCTGGGCTTTCGCGCAAAGCGTGCCGAAGTCCTGGCCAACAACATTGCCAACGCCGATACCCCGAACTACAAGGCTCGGGACCTGGACTTCTCCGCCGTGCTCGCCGCACAGCAGGACAAGACCCAGAACGGCACCTTCGCCTTGAACATGACCAACAGCCGTCATATTGAAGCGCAAGGCCTGAGCAGTGGTGACGAGTCGTTGCTGTATCGCACGCCGATGCAGCCGTCGATCGACCAGAACACCGTCGATGCTCAGTTGGAACAGTCGAACTACGCCGAGAACTCGGTGAACTTCCAGGCCAGCTTCACCCTGCTCAACAGCAAATTCAAAGGGCTGATGTCAGCCCTGCGTGGAGAGTAAGCCATGTCCCTGTCCAGTGTTTTCAATATTGCCGGTAGCGGCATGAGCGCCCAGACCACGCGCCTCAACACCGTGGCCAGTAACATCGCCAACGCCGAGACCGTGTCTTCGAGCATTGACCAGACCTACCGCGCTCGCCACCCGGTGTTCGCCACCATGTTCCAGGGTGGGCAGAGCGGCGGCAGCGATTCGTTGTTCCAGGATCAGGGCAATGCAGGCTCCGGCGTGCAAGTGCTGGGTGTGGTCGAGGACCAGAGCAACCTCGAGGCGCGTTACGAGCCCAACCATCCTGCTGCGAACGAAAAGGGTTATGTCTACTACCCCAACGTCAACGTGGTCGAGGAAATGGCGGACATGATCTCGGCCAGTCGCTCGTTCCAGACCAACGCGGAAATGATGAACACCGCCAAAACCATGATGCAGAAGGTCCTGACCCTGGGTCAGTGATAAGGGGCGCCAACTAATGGCCATCGTTGATACGTCAAACAACTCGGCAGTCCAGGACCTTTTCAATTCCAAGGTCAAGACCGCCCAGGACAACACCAGCCTCACTGACGCCGCCGCAGGCGCGACGGGCAGCCAGGCAATGGGCAAGGATGCTTTCCTGAAACTGCTGGTAACCCAGTTGAAAAACCAGGACCCCTTGTCGCCGCAGGACAACGGTGCGTTTGTGGCCCAACTGGCACAGTTCAGCAGCCTTGAAGGCATCAACAACCTGAACGACTCGGTCAAGGCGATTTCCACCAACGTGACCTCGTCGCAGGCGCTGCAAGCGTCTTCGCTGGTGGGCCGTTCGGTGATCACCCAGACCGACAAGACGCTGGTCGACACCAGCAAGAGCATGACCGGCTCCGTGAATGTGCTGGCGTCGGTGGGCAATGTCGCGGTCAAGATCACCGACAAGGACGGCAACACCGTGCGCACCCTCGACATGGGCGCCCAAAGCGCCGGTTCCCAGAGCTTTATCTGGGACGGCAAGAACGACAAGGGTGAGGTTGCGGCTGCGGGGACTTACACGTTCACGGCCACCACCAAGAATGACGCGGGTGATTCCGTCGCCCTGGCCACCTCGCTGCCGGCAACGGTGACCAGCGTGACCCTGAGCCAGACCGGCGGCGAAATGCTGCTCAACCTGGCAGGCGGAAGCAGTATCAAGCAGTCGCAAATCCAGACCATCGGTTTATAGAGCCCGCTAACTACGGTGCAAGGAGAAATACATGTCTTTTAACATCGGCCTTAGCGGCCTCTATGCGGCCAACAAACAACTGGACGTGACCGGCAACAACATCGCCAACGTTGCGACCACGGGCTTCAAGTCGTCCCGTGCGGAGTTCGCCGACATCTACGCGGCGTCCAAGCTGGGCACCGGCCAGAACAGCATCGGCAACGGCGTGAACCTGGCGGCGGTATCCCAGCAGTTCACCCAGGGTGACGTGAACGGCAGCGGTGGCATCCTGGACATGGCGATCCAGGGCGGCGGCTTCTTCATCCAGAAGGGCAGCGACGGTGCGTTGCAATACACCCGCAGTGGCGCCTTCCGTGCCGACAAGGACGGCTACATCACCAACAACACCGGCACCTCGCGCCTGCAAGGTTATGCCGCGGATGACAACGGCAAGATCATCAAGGGCGGCTTGACCGACCTGCAACTGAACCTGTCGAACCTGCCGCCCAAAGCCTCCAGCAAAGTCGATTCGGCCAGTAACCTGAACTCCTCGGAGGTTGTGATCGACCAGGTGGCCAAGCCGTTCAACCCGAGCGACACCAGCACCTTCACCACCCAATACAGCACCACCTTGTATGACACCCAGGGCAATTCTCACGCCATGGTGCAATACATGGTCAAGTCGGACTCCAACCAGTGGAAGTCCTACACCTTGATCGACGGTCGCAACCCTGATGGCAGCGCGCCGACGGGCACCGGTGCTGTCGCCCCGGTGGCCTCGACGCTGTCGTTTGATACCGCCGGCAAGCTCACCGGTATCGTGACCCCGCCGAGCACGGCGTCCAACACCACGTTGACCATTTCCAACTGGGTGCCGGGCACTGTGACCGACGGCGTGTGGAAGGCTAACGGCGCTGCTGCCAACGCCGCGGGTGTGGCCGTCAACATGGCCACGATCACGCAGTACAACTCGGCCAGCTACCGCAACCCGCCGGTCACCGACGGTTACGCGACCGGCCAGATCACGGGTCTGAAGATCGACGGCAACGGTGTGCTGTTCGCGACCTTCAGCAACCAGCAGAGCAAGGCCATCGGCCAGCTCTCCCTGGCCAGCTTCAACAACGAACAAGGTTTGCAGCCGGCGGGCAGCACCACCTGGAGAGAAACCTTCGCCTCGGGCCAGCCGGGCTACGACACTCCGCAATCCGGCACCCTGGGTTCAATCGTGTCCAACTCCCTGGAGAACTCTAACGTCAACCTGACCAACGAGCTGGTGGACCTGATCAAGGCCCAGAGCAACTACCAGGCGAACGCCAAGACCATCTCCACCCAGAGCACCATCATGCAGACCATCATCCAGATGACCTGATGGGGTAGCGCACCACAGAAAGCCCCTCTTTTTGAGGGGCTTTTTTCTGGGCGTTGTCCCGTCCTGAATAAGGTTTACACCTTCTGACCTTTCTTCAGGAGGACTCAATGGATACGGGAAAAAGGCGCAGCCAACGCGATTACACGCTAGCTTTTAAATTGTCGGTCGTAGACCAAGTCGA
>NZ_CAKLBR010000013.1:0-140496 GCF_920984685.1 Pseudomonas sp. Leaf59
AACTCGGGCTGGTCTCGATACTGGATACGATAAACCGACTCAACCGCATAGCCTGAACCGCCGTATACGGAACCGTACGTACGGTGGTGTGAGAGGACGGCGGGAGTAATCCCGCCTCCTACTCGATTCTACAATCCACTTTCAACACAGCAGAGATCAAAATGTGGGAGGGCGGTGTTGGTAAATAAATAATACGCACACACAAAAACGCCCGGCATAACCGGGCGTTTTGTATTGACTTGCTTAGCGAGCGCGGTAAGTGATGCGCCCTTTGCTCAAGTCATAGGGCGTCAGCTCGACGCGCACTTTGTCACCGGTAAGAATACGGATGTAGTTCTTGCGCATCTTGCCGGAGATATGCGCGGTTACGACGTGCCCATTTTCCAACTCCACACGAAACATGGTGTTGGGCAGGGTGTCGACGACAGTGCCTTCCATTTCGAAGCTGTCTTCTTTCGACATGCAGTAAAGCCCTCGGTATCCAGTGAATGGCCCGGTGCAACTGCGCCAGGCAAAAGCGGCGTGCATTGTGCCCGAAAAAGAGTGTTCAAGCCAAGGGGTTCTAGTTAAGCGTGACCCATCTTTGATTAATCAGCAGCTCAATGGGCCGATATTGGGTCTTGTAGTTCATCTTTTGGCAGTTTTTGATCCAGTAACCGAGGTACACCGCCTCCAGTTCCTGGCGCAGCGTTTCGCCGATCTGCCACAGGATTGCAAAACGTCCGAGGCTGCGGCGCTCTTCCCTGGGCTCATAGAAGGTGTACACCGCCGACAGGCCGTTGGGCAGCAAGTCGGTGACGGCGACGGCCACCAGGCGGCCTTCCAGGCGAAACTCGTAAAAACGTGAAAAGGGCAGGTCACGCACCAGAAAGGTGGAAAACTGGTCGCGGCTGGGCGGGAACATATCGCCGTCGGCATGCCGCTGTTCGATATAGCGCTGATAGAGGTCGAAGTATTCCTCGGTGAACCTGGGCAGGGCCGGCGTCACCGTCAGGTCGGCGTTGCGCTTGAGAATGCGCTTCTGGTTGCGGTCCGGCACAAACTGCGCAACCGGGATGCGTGCTGGCACGCAGGCATTGCAGTGCTGGCAGTGTGGTCGGTACAGGTGATCGCCGCTGCGCCGAAATCCCATCTCCGAGAGGTCGGCGTACACATGCACGTCCATGGGCTGGCTGGGGTCGAGGAACAGCGTGGTGGCCTGCTCATCGGGCAGATAGCTGCAGGAGTGGGCTTGAGTGGCATAAAACTTCAAGCGCGCCAGCTCGGTCATGATCAACCCTCGGGATAAGCGTTGAAATAAGTGTAAGCCAGGTGCGCGGATGTCGCCTAGGAAACCCACGGGCCTGCGTTGGGCTGATCCAGATGTTTGTGCAGGAAATCGGCGAATTCCCTGCGCGGGATGGCGCGGGCGCCCAGGCTGTGCAGATGATCGTTGGGCATCTGGCAGTCGATCAGCACGAACCCCCAGGCCTGCAATTGCCGGGCAAGGGTGACAAAGCCGAATTTCGAGGCATTGTCGGCGCGGCTGAACATGGATTCGCCAAAGAACAACTGGCCCATCGCCAGGCCATACAGCCCGCCCACCAGTTCACCGCCGTCCCATACCTCCACCGAATGCGCATAACCGCGCTGATGCAGGGCCAGGTACGCGCTCTGGATGCCTTCGGTGATCCAGGTGCCGTCGGCGTAGCTGCGCGGCGCCGCGCAGGCCTGGATCACCGCAGCGAAGTCCTGATCGTACGTCACGCTGTAACGCTGCTGGCGCAGCAACTTGCCCAGGCTGCGTGAGACATGCAGTTCGTCGGGGAATATCACCGTGCGCGGGTCCGGCGACCACCAGAGAATCGGCTGCCCCTCGGAGAACCAGGGAAAGCAGCCGTGGCGGTAAGCCTGGATCAGCCGTTCGGCCGACAGGTCGCCACCGGCGGCCAGCAAGCCATTGGGTTCACGCATGGCTTTGGCCAGCGGCGGAAAAGTCAGGGTGTCGCGTTGTAACCAGGTCAGCATGGCATCCAGGCTTTGCAGAAGGGGAGGGGAGTGGCAGATATGACGCCTGCCGCTTGAGCGGTGATTATTGTCGACGTGGCAGCGCACGGCCAGTACGAAGGGCACATTGTCGGGTATTAGCGTAAACGAGTGTTTCTGCAACTCTGCGCAAGGGGTGCGGTCGTAATCGGGTCGCGCCAATGCAGGCCCTTTGCCAAGCTTGCCTTGAATGATAAAAACCACGCATAAGCCTTTGTCAGCTAAGGCAATGCATGCTCAAATTGAACAGGCCATGACACGCCAATTATCCAGACTGGCGGGTGAGGGGCAAGTGTGTGGCATCACGCACGCAAACCCGTACAATGCGGCCATCGTGGCGTTATCGTCGTTTCGCCTGTCCAACGCCCTGTATTAACAGTAGATTTACCGACATTCGTTCATTTTTCAGCTGCTCGGATTGGGCAGCATGTGCAGTCATTCAACAGATGGACGCGCCAAAGGCGCAGGAAAAGACCCGTTTTGAAGAAATCCGCCGCAACACCCAAAGCAGCAGTCGTGCCGGCCTGGCGCCAGCACCTGCACTACCGACTCAAGGAAGGTGCGCTGATCGCCATCGGTGCCCTGTGCCTGTTCCTGATGATGGCCTTGCTTACCTACGGCAAGGACGATCCGGGCTGGAGCCACAACAGCAAGATCGAAGACGTGCAGAACTTCGGCGGGCCTGCCGGTTCCTACAGCGCCGATATCCTGTTCATGGTGTTGGGTTACTTCGCCTATATCTTCCCGTTGCTGCTGGCGATCAAGACCTGGCAGATCTTCCGCCAGCGTCACGAGCCGTGGCAGTGGAGCGGCTGGCTGTTCTCCTGGCGCCTGATCGGTCTGGTATTCCTCGTGCTGTCCGGCGCCGCGCTGGCGCATATTCACTTTCATGCGCCCACCGGCCTGCCGGCGGGTGCGGGCGGTGCGCTGGGCGAAAGCCTCGGCGACCTGGCACGCAAGAGCCTGAATATCCAGGGCAGCACGCTGATGTTCATCGCGCTGTTCCTGTTCGGCCTCACGGTGTTCACCGACCTGTCGTGGTTCAAGGTGATGGACGTGACCGGCAAGATCACCCTCGACCTGCTGGAGCTGTTCCAGGGTGCCGCCAACCGCTGGTGGTCGGCGCGTGTCGAGCGCAAACGCATGGTGGCGCAGTTGCGCGAGGTGGACACCCGCGTCAACGAGGTGGTCGCGCCGACCACGCCGGACCGCCGTGAGCAGGCCAAGGTCAAGGAACGCCTGATCGAGCGCGAGCAGGCCCTGAGCAAACACATGTCGGACCGCGAGAAGCAGGTGCCGCCGGTGATCGCCCCGGCACCGACAAAGGCTCCCGAGCCGAGCAATCGCGTGCAGAAAGAGAAACAGGCGCCGTTGTTCATCGACAGCGCGGTGGAAGGCACCTTGCCGCCGATCTCGATTCTCGACCCGGCCGAAAAGAAACAACTCAACTATTCCCCGGAATCCCTGGCGGCAGTCGGCCATCTGCTGGAAATCAAGCTCAAGGAATTCGGCGTCGAAGTCTCGGTGGACTCGATCCACCCGGGCCCGGTGATCACCCGTTACGAAATCCAGCCGGCCGCCGGTGTAAAGGTCAGCCGTATTTCCAACCTGGCCAAAGACCTGGCGCGTTCCCTGGCGGTGACCAGCGTGCGCGTGGTGGAAGTGATCCCCGGCAAGACCACCGTGGGTATCGAGATTCCCAACGAGGACCGCCAGATCGTGCGCTTCTCCGAGGTGCTGTCGACCCCGGAATACGACAACTTCAAATCGCCGGTCACCCTGGCCCTGGGTCATGACATCGGCGGCAAGCCGGTGATCACGGACCTGGCGAAAATGCCTCACCTGCTGGTGGCCGGTACCACCGGTTCGGGTAAGTCGGTGGGCGTGAACGCGATGATCCTGTCGATCCTGTTCAAGTCCGGCCCGGACGACGCCAAGCTGATCATGATCGACCCGAAGATGCTCGAACTGTCGATCTACGAAGGCATTCCGCACCTGCTGTGCCCGGTGGTCACCGACATGAAGGACGCCGCCAACGCCTTGCGCTGGAGCGTGGCCGAGATGGAGCGGCGCTACAAGCTGATGGCCAAGATGGGCGTGCGTAACCTGTCGGGCTTCAATGCCAAGGTCAAGGAAGCCCAGGACGCCGGCACGCCGCTGACCGATCCGCTGTACAAACGTGAAAGCATTCACGACGAGGCGCCGCTGTTGACCAAGCTGCCGACCATCGTGGTGGTGGTCGACGAATTTGCCGACATGATGATGATCGTCGGCAAGAAGGTCGAAGAACTGATCGCGCGGATCGCGCAGAAGGCGCGTGCCGCCGGTATCCACCTGATCCTCGCCACCCAGCGCCCGTCGGTGGACGTGATCACCGGCCTGATCAAGGCCAACATTCCGACCCGCATGGCGTTCCAGGTGTCGAGCAAGATCGACTCACGGACCATCATCGACCAGGGCGGCGCCGAGCAGTTGCTGGGCCACGGCGACATGCTCTACATGCCGCCCGGCACCAGCCTGCCGATTCGCGTGCACGGCGCCTTCGTGTCCGATGATGAAGTGCACCGTGTGGTGGAAGCGTGGAAACTGCGCGGTGCGCCAGAATACAACGACGACATCCTCGCCGGTGTGGAAGAGGCCGGCAGCGGCTTCGACGGCGGCAGCGGCGGTGGCGACGATGATGCCGAAACCGATGCGCTCTACGACGAGGCCGTGGCCTTCGTGCTGGAAAGCCGTCGCGCCTCGATCTCCGCCGTGCAGCGCAAGCTGAAGATCGGCTACAACCGCGCCGCGCGCATGATCGAATCGATGGAAAACGCCGGCGTCGTCACCGCAATGAACACCAACGGCTCGCGCGAAGTCATTGCCCCCGGGCAGGCGCGCGACTGACCTCGCGCCGCGTGGCAGCACGCGGCGCGCCCTGATTACTCAATGAGGACTCCCATGCGCCTTATCCGCATGCTGTTGTTGCCGGCCCTGGCCCTGACTGCTGTTTCGGCCCACGCCGACCCGGCCTCCGTCGCCAGCCTGAAAAACCTGCTGGACAAATCCCAGACCCTCACCGCGCGCTTCTCCCAGCTGACCCTGGACGCCGGCGGCACCCGCTTGCAGGAAACCGCCGGCGAGATGGCCGTACAGCGCCCCGGCCTGTTCTACTGGCACACCGAAGGCAAGTCCGAGCAGACCATCGTCTCCGACGGCCAGAAGGTCACGCTGTGGGACCCGGACCTGGAGCAGGCGACCATCAAGAAGCTCGACCCGCGGCTGAATCAGACCCCGGCGCTGCTGCTGTCCGGTGATGTGTCGAAAATCAACGACAGCTTCGACATCACCTCCAAGCAAACCAGCAACGTGATTGAGTTCACCCTCAAGCCAAAATCCAAAGACACGCTGTTTGACAGCCTGCAACTGTCGTTCGGCAATGGCGTGATCAACAACATGCGCCTGATCGACAGCGTCGGCCAGCGCACCGATATCCTGTTCACCGGGGTCAAGGCCAATACGCCGGTGCCCGCGTCCCGGTTCAAGTTCGACATCCCCAAGGGTGCCGACGTGATCCAGGAATAATCTGCCCAGAGGTTACAAACGCTGCCCATGGACCTGTTTCGAAGTGATCCGATTGCCCAGCCCCTGGCCGCGCGCCTGCGCTCGACCAACCTGGACGAGTATGTCGGTCAGGAACACCTGCTCGCGCGCGGCAAGCCCCTGCGCGAAGCCCTGGAGCAGGGTGCGCTGCACTCGATGATCTTCTGGGGGCCGCCCGGTGTGGGCAAGACCACCCTGGCGCGGCTGCTGGCCAAGGTCTCGGACGCTCACTTTGAAACGGTCTCGGCGGTACTCGCCGGGGTCAAGGAAATCCGCCAGGCGGTGGAAGTCGCCAAGCAGCAGGCCGGCCAGTACGGCAAGCGCACCATCCTGTTTGTCGACGAAGTGCATCGCTTCAACAAGTCGCAGCAGGATGCGTTCCTGCCCTACGTCGAGGACGGCACGCTGATCTTTATCGGCGCCACCACCGAAAACCCCTCTTTCGAACTCAACAACGCCTTGCTCTCGCGGGCGCGGGTCTATGTGCTCAAGAGCCTGGACGCCGCCGCCATGCAAAAGCTGCTGCAGCGCGCCCTGGGCGAAGACAAGGGCCTGGGCAAGCGCCAGTTGAGCGTCAGCGACGAAGGCTTTCAGATTTTGCTCACCGCCGCCGATGGCGATGGCCGGCGTTTTCTCAACCTGCTGGAAAACGCCTCGGACCTGGCCGAAGACGGCAGCGAGATTGGCGTCGATCTCCTGCAAAGCCTGTTGGGCGATACGCGTCGACGTTTCGACAAGGGCGGCGAAGCCTTCTACGACCAGATTTCGGCGCTGCACAAATCGGTGCGCGGCTCCAACCCGGACGGCGCGTTGTACTGGTTTGCGCGGATGATCGATGGCGGTTGCGACCCGCTGTACCTGGCGCGGCGTGTGGTGCGCATGGCCAGCGAGGACATCGGCAACGCCGACCCGCGCGCCCTGAGTCTGTGCCTCGCCGCCTGGGACGTGCAGGAGCGCCTCGGCAGCCCCGAAGGGGAGCTGGCGGTGGCCCAGGCCATCACGTATCTCGCCTGCGCGCCAAAAAGCAACGCGGTGTACATGGGCTTCAAGTCGGCATTGCGCGCGGCGGCCGAACACGGCTCCCTCGAAGTGCCGATGCACCTGCGCAATGCGCCGACCAAGCTGATGAAGCAATTGGGCTACGGCGATGAATACCGCTACGCCCACGATGAGCCGGACGCCTACGCCGCCGGCGAAGATTATTTCCCCGATGAGCTTGAGCCATTGCCGCTCTACCAGCCGGTGCCCCGTGGCCTGGAGCTGAAGATCGGCGAAAAGCTCAATCACCTCGCTCAACTCGACCGTCTCAGCCCCAGGCAGCGGAGAAAGTAGTGCTCAAGACGATTCTTGCCGTGTCCGCTGCCGGCATCGCTGGTACATTATTGCGTTTCGCCACCGGGACGTGGGTGAGCGCCAACTGGCCGAAGCATTTTTACGCGGCGACCCTGGCGGTCAATCTGGTGGGGTGCCTGATTATCGGGCTGTTGTACGGCTGGTTCCTGTTGCGTCCGGACGTGCCGATTGAGATTCGCGCCGGCTTGATTGTCGGCTTTGTAGGCGGTCTGACGACCTTTTCATCCTTTTCACTGGACACGCTGCGCCTGCTGGAAAGCGGCCAGGCCCTGGTCGCCTTCGGGTACCTGGGCATCAGCGTGTTCGGCGGGCTGCTCGCCACCTGGGCCGGCCTGTCCTTGACCAAACTTTGATAAACGAGAGACCGACATGCTCGATTCCAAACTGTTACGTAGCAACCTTCAGGACGTAGCGGACCGCCTGGCATCCCGTGGCTTTGCCTTGGATGTTGCGCGCATCGAAGCGCTGGAAGAACAGCGCAAGACCGTCCAGACCCGCACCGAAGCACTGCAGGCTGACCGTAATGCGCGCTCCAAATCCATTGGCCAGGCCAAGCAGCGCGGCGAAGACATCGCGCCGTTGATGGCGGACGTCGAGCGCATGGGCAGCGAGCTGTCCGAGGGCAAGGTCGAGCTGGACAGGATCCAGTCCGAGCTGGATTCGATCCTGCTCGGCATCCCCAACATCCCTCATGAGTCAGTGCCGATTGGCGCCGACGAAGACGGCAACGTCGAAGTGCGTCGCTGGGGCACGCCCAAAGCGTTTGATTTCCAGATCAAGGACCACGTCGCCCTGGGCGAATTGACCGGCGGCCTGGATTTCGAAACCGCTGCGAAGATGTCCGGCGCGCGCTTTGCCTTGCTGCGCGGCCCGATTGCACGCATGCATCGCGCCCTGGCGCAGTTCATGATCAACCTGCACACCGCCGAGCACGGTTACGAGGAAGCCTACACGCCTTACCTGGTGCAGGCGCCGGCGCTGATGGGCACCAGCCAGTTGCCCAAGTTCGAAGAAGACCTGTTCAAGATCAGCCGCGATGGCGAAGCCGACCTGTACCTGATCCCGACCGCCGAAGTGTCGCTGACCAACATCGTCGCCGGCGAGATCCTCGACGCCAGGCAGCTGCCGCTCAAATTCGTCGCCCACAGCCCGTGTTTCCGCAGCGAAGCCGGTGCCTCGGGTCGTGATACCCGCGGCATGATCCGCCAGCACCAGTTCGACAAGGTCGAAATGGTGCAGGTGGTCGAACCCGCCAAATCGATGGAGGCCCTTGAAGGCCTGACCGCCAACGCCGAACGCGTGCTGCAGCTGCTGGAGTTGCCTTATCGTGTGCTGGCGCTGTGCACCGGCGACATGGGCTTCAGCGCCGTGAAGACCTACGACCTGGAAGTGTGGGTGCCGAGCCAGGACAAATACCGCGAGATTTCGTCGTGCTCCAACTGCGGCGATTTCCAGGCGCGGCGTATGCAGGCGCGTTTCCGTAACCCGGAAACCGGCAAACCGGAACTGGTGCACACCCTCAACGGGTCGGGCCTGGCCGTTGGCCGTACCCTGGTGGCCGTGCTGGAAAACTACCAGCAGGCAGACGGTTCGATCCGCGTGCCGGAGGTGCTCAAGCCTTACATGGCGGGTGTCGAGGTCATCGGTTAAATGGAATTTCTGCCGCTGTTTCATAACCTGCGCGGCAGTCGTGTACTGGTGGTTGGCGGTGGGGAAATTGCCTTGCGCAAATCCCGCCTGCTGGCCGAAGCCGGTGCGTTGCTGCAGGTGGTTGCTCCCCAGGTCGAAGGTCAGTTGCGTGAACTGGTGCTGGGCAGTGGCGGGGAGGTCGTGCTGCGCGGTTATCAGGAGGCTGACCTCGACGGTTGCGTGCTGGTGATTGCGGCCACCGACGACGAGCCGTTGAACGCGCAAGTGTCCAGTGATGCCAAGCGCCGTTGTGTGCCGGTCAATGTGGTGGATGCGCCGGCGTTGTGCAGCGTGATCTTCCCGGCGATTGTCGACCGCTCGCCGCTGGTGATCGCAGTGTCCAGCGGCGGCGATGCGCCGGTGCTGGCGCGGTTGATTCGGGCCAAGCTGGAAACCTGGATTCCATCGACTTACGGTCAACTGGCCGGCCTGGCGGCACGCTTTCGCGCTCAGGTCAAAGGTTTGTACCCGGATGTGCAGCAACGCCGTGCGTTCTGGGAAGAGGTGTTTCAAGGCCCGATTGCCGACCGTCAGTTGGCCGGGCAGGGGGCTGAAGCCGAGCGCCTGTTGATCGAAAAGGTCAACGGTGCGCCGCCTTATGCGCCGGGCGAAGTGTATCTGGTAGGCGCCGGCCCGGGCGATCCGGACCTGCTGACCTTCCGCGCGCTGCGCCTGATGCAGCAGGCCGATGTGGTGCTGTATGACCGCCTGGTGGCACCGGCGATTCTGGATCTGTGTCGTCGCGATGCCGAGCGTGTCTACGTTGGCAAGCGCCGCGCTGAACACGCGGTGCCGCAGGAGCAGATCAACCAGCAATTGGTCAGCCTGGCCAAACAGGGCAAGCGCGTGCTGCGCCTCAAGGGGGGCGACCCGTTCATTTTTGGACGTGGCGGGGAAGAAATCGAAGAGCTGGCGGCCCATGGCATCCCGTTCCAGGTAGTGCCGGGGATCACTGCGGCCAGCGGGTGCGCGGCCTATGCCGGGATTCCGCTGACCCACCGCGACTATGCGCAATCGGTGCGTTTCATCACCGGGCATTTGAAGAACGGCACCTCGGACCTGCCCTGGCGGGACCTGGTCGGCCCGTCGCAGACCCTGGTGTTTTACATGGGGTTGATTGGGTTGCCGATCATCTGCGAACAGCTGATCCAGCATGGCCGCGCGCCGGACACCCCGGCTGCGTTGATCCAGCAGGGGACGACCGCCAACCAGCGCGTATTCACCGGCACCCTCGCCGACCTGCCGCGCATGGTGGCGGAGCATGAAGTGCATGCGCCGACACTGGTGATCGTGGGTGAGGTGGTGGTGTTGCGTGAAAAACTCAAATGGTTCGAAGGCGCCCAATCCCAGGTCTGACATCGCCTCCTGATGGCAACCCCGGGTTTTGTGGGCTTATTGTGGCGAGCGGGCTTGCCCCGCGTTGGGGTGCGAAGCGCCCCCAATCGAGCAAAACGCGGTGTGCCTGATACGGCTCAGCGTCTGGTTTTGGGACTGCTGCGCAGCCCAGCGCAGGACAAGCCTGCTCGCCACAGGGAATCTGCGCTTGACTGAACGGCATTAGGGCTTGCCCCGCGTTGGGGTGCGAAGCGCCCCCAATCAAGGAAAGCGCGTTTTACCTGATACGGCTCAGCGTCTGGCTTTGGGGCTGCTGCGCAGCCCAGCGCAGGACAAGCCTGCTCGCCACAGGGAGTCTGCGCTTGACTGAAGACAGGCCCGCTTCCCAGAGTTGTGCAGTCAGCCGTGGACGCCCTGGCCAGTCAGCCTGTTGCGATCATGCTCGCCATCAAACCCTTGCAGCGGCCCCTTCGGCACGATCCCGGTCGGATTGATCGTGCGATGGCTCGCATAGTAATGCCCCTTGATATGCGCAAAATCCACCGTCTCGGCCACCCCCGGCCACTGATACATCTCCCGTAGCCAGTTCGACAAATTCGCATAATCGGCAATGCGCCGCAGATTGCACTTGAAGTGGCTGTAATACACCGCATCAAAGCGAATCAACGTGGTGAACAAGCGCACATCCGCCTCGGTCAGGTACTCACCGGCCAGGTAGCGATGCGTGCCCAGGTGCTGTTCAAGCTGGTCCAGCTCGGCAAACACATCATCAAATGCACTTTCATACGCCTGCTGCGACGTGGCAAAGCCCGCGCGGTACACGCCGTTGTTGACGGCCGGGTAGATGCGCTCGTTCAGTGCGTCGATGGTCGGGCGCAGTGGCTCGGGGTAGAAGTCCAGGGTGTTGCCGGTCAACGCGTTGAACGCGCTGTTGAACATGCGGATGATCTCCGCCGATTCGTTGCTCACGATGCGCTTGAGTTTTTTGTCCCACAGCACCGGCACGGTGACGCGCCCAGTGTAATCGGCGGTGTCGGCGGTATAGCGCTGGTGCATGAACTGGAAATCATCCAGAGCGTCGCCTGTGGAGCCGTGGGCCTTGTCGAAGGTCCAGCCGTTTTCCAGCATCAACCAACTGACCACCGACACGTCAATCAGGCTTTCCAGCCCCTTGAGTGTGCGCAGAATCAAGGTGCGGTGCGCCCACGGGCACGCCAGCGACACGTAGAGGTGATAGCGGCCCGCTTCGGCCTTGAAGCCACCTTCGCCGCTCGGGCCGGGCGCGCCGTCGGCGGTCACCCAGTGACGACGTTGTGCCTGTTCGCGTTGGAAAGCGCCATCTGCGCTACTTTCGTACCACTGGTCTTTCCAGTGTCCTTCGATCAGCAAACCCATGATTGGCTCCTTGGCTAATAAGCGTTGGAGCCCAGTCTAAAGGCGTGAGTTCGAACTAAAAGCGCAAATACCCGGCGACAATCATCGATTAAATCGATTTGTCCCGCGCTAACCAGTAGTGCCGGGCCAGTTCGAACGCCTGCTCCCGTGGCTGGCCAAGACCGCGCAGGGCTAGCGCCATGGTCGCGATCAGTGCCAGTTGCGGGTAGCTGTCCTCGACGTCGCCGCGCCACAGCGCTGTCAAGTGCTCGGGCTCAAGGCTGGCCGGTTTGACGTGGCGCTGGGCGGAGAGGGCAGGCCACTCTTCGTCCCAGCTCTTGCCGCCCGTGGTGCCGTACAAATGGCTGAGGGTGTCGGGGTTGATCTCGATTTCGCCGCCGTCGCCTTTCACCACGATCACGTTATCGCCCAGCAGGCCGCTGGCGTCGCGGTGCACGCCCTGGTAGCCCGGATGGAAAATGCTTTGCAGGCCGCAACGGGCCTTCAGCGGGTTGAGCAGGCGCGCCAGCGAGTGGATCGGCGAACGCAGGCCCAGGGTGTTGCGCAGGTCGATCATGCGTTGCAACTGCGGCGCCCAATCGCCCAGCGGGATAAACGCCAGGTTGCCATGCTCATAAGCCGCCTCGACCTGTTGCCAGGTGCGGCACAGCGGGATTTGCAGGGTTTCAAGCAATTGCTCGGTGTACAGCCGACCGGCGGTGTGCGCGCCGCCGCCGTGCATCAGAATGCGCACGCCGTTCTGCGCCAGGCACTTGGCCGCCAGCAGGAACCACGGCAGGTGGCGCTTTTTGCCGGCATAGGTGGGCCAGTCGATGTCCACATTCAACGCCGGCGCGTTCAGGCGCTCGCGCACGGCTTCGGTGAAGCCGGCGAGTTCTTCCGGGCTTTCTTCCTTGTGGCGCAGCAGCATCAGGAAGGCGCCGAGCTGGGTGTCTTCGACCTTTTCGTCGAGCAACATGCCCATGGCTTCGCGGGCTTCGGCGCGGGTCAGGTTGCGCGCGCCGCGCTTGCCTTTGCCGAGGATGCGCACGAACGGCGCAAACGGGTGCTCTTCGGGCGTAGCGAGGGTCAGTGGGGCAAAGTCGGTCATAAGCAATTCGTCGGCCTGGGCAGGCCCGCCAGTTTGGCGGCGAGTTTGGCGGGAGTGCCGTTGAACAGTTTGTTGAGGTGCAGGCTGTTGCCCTTTTCCGGGCCCAGCTTCAAGGCGGTGTATTTGATCAGCGGGCGTGTGGCCGGGGACAACTGGAACTCGGCATAAAAGCCGCGCAGCAACTCGAGGATTTCCCAGTGCGCGGGGGTCAATGCCAGGCCTTCGGCAGCGGCGAGGGCGTTGGCGACGTCCACGCACCAGTCGTTGAGGTCGACGAGGTAGCCGTCCTTGTCCAGTTCGAGGCAGCGCGCGCCTACGGTGAGGGTGTTCATAGCCAGGTGTTGACCTTGTCGTAGCCGACGGATAGCTGCACGAAGCCGGGGTAATCGACACTGTCGGCCCAGTCGGGCAGTGGCAGGTTGCGCGCCTGGCTGTCTTCGGCCAGCACGAAGACTTTCACGCCCTTGCCTTGCAGCGCGGCATTTTGCAGGCCGTAGGCGCCGTCGCCGCAGAGCAGAATCGCGTCCTCGGCGCCACAGATGCGCAGGCAGCTGTCGAGACGGCTGTCGGTGAACGGGGAGTGGGAGAGCACATGGAGAGTCGACATCAGAGGGTTATCACCTGGTCGTAACGGTCGATCAATTGGGCAATGGCGTCGCTGCCCAGGCCTTGGGCGCTGGCCGGCGCATTCAGTCCGCGTACTTCCAGGCTGTGGTTGCAGGCGAATACATCGTCGATGCCGAACAACTCCAGCGCCTGCAGGTTGGCGCTCAGATCCTTTTGCTGCACGGCCCTGGCGTTCTGGTCCGAGGCCAACTGAAACACGCCGTCGTCCATGAACAGCAGGCCGATCGGCAGATCGAATGCGCCACCGGCCAGCACGATATCCAGGGCTTCCCGCGCGCTCGGCCCGGACCACGGCGCCTGGCGGCTGATTACCAACAAGGATTTGGACATGTCACGGCCCTCCAAAACAGATCAGGCGGTCGGCGTCCTGGATGGCGTCATGCAGTTGCCCCAGGCCCGACAGCGCCCAGGGCGCATCCAGATTCACCGCGCTGCGCTGATAACGGGTGGCTTCGTCGCGGTCAAGCACGCCACGGCGCAGGGCGGCGGCGATGCACACCACGCCGTCAAGCTGATGCTGGCTGACAAAATCACGCCACTGGCGCGCAATGTCTTGCTCATCCTGCGGCGCAACGATGTTGTTGGACGCGCTGTACACACCGTCCTGATAGAAGAACAGCCGCACAATGTCGTGCCCGCCGGCCAATACCGCCTGGGCGAACAGCAAGGCGCGGCGCGAGGAGGGCGCATGGGCGGCGCTATACAGTGCAATCGCGAACTTCATGGAACACTCGGCAAACAAACGTAGGCTCATGATAAAGCGGCGGCTGCGAAAAAGCCCGCCGTGATCAAAACAGTGGAGTGACGGGGCCGTGCGCTATCGCAGGCAAGCCCCAATGCCAGTCAGTTAAGCGCAGATCGCTGTGGGAGAGGGCTTGCTCCCGATGAGGCCCTTATTCCACGCGGGTTTCCCCGCTGAACACCAACGTCTGCCGACACCGCCGACACAGATACCTGCGCCCCTGGGCCACCATGCCATGGCGCTGCGCGGAAAACGCAAAGTCGCTGTCCGCACACGGGCATCGGTAGATGTAGCGAGTGACTTGGCGGCGCTTCACCGCATAGGTGTGACAGCGATCCGGCGGCAGTTCATAAACGCCGCGCATGATCAGTTGCCATTCCTCGCCATGGGGCTGGATGCGCTCGCCAAACAATTGGTGGGCAATCAGATGCGCCACCTCATGGGCCACGGTCTGTTTCAGGAAGTGCTGGCTGTTTTCGCGGTACAGCTGTGGATTGAAGCGCAGCAGATTTTCGTGCAAATGCGCGACACCGGCTTTCTGGCCCCGCAGCTTGAGGCTGATCTGGGGGCGTTTGAAGCTTCGTTTGAAAAAGGATTCGGCTTGCAGGAAACAATCTTCGACGCGGGTATTGAGTGGCTCGGACATGCTGTATCTATCTCCAGAGCGGTCCAGTATGCCGCAAAGCGGGGTGTTTCCGAATCTGTCAGGCGCCGAATGGTCATTGCCCAGGGTTTAAAGGCTCAGCGGGCGCATTGGAACTTCACCGGCCTTATCGGTAAAATGCTGCGCTTTTCGTCACACACCTCCAGCGGATCCAAGCGCCATGGGCACTCTTACGGTCAACCAGAACAAACTGCAAAAACGCCTGCGTCGCCTGGCCGGTGAGGCGGTTGCCGATTTCAACATGATCGAGGACGGCGACAAGGTCATGGTCTGCCTCTCCGGCGGCAAAGACAGCTATACGATGCTCGATGTGTTGCTGCACCTGCAAAAGGTCGCGCCGATCAAGTTCGACATCGTTGCCGTCAACATGGACCAGAAACAACCGGGGTTTCCCGAGCATGTGCTGCCGGCCTACCTCAAGGCATTGGGCGTGGAGTACCACATCGTCGAGAAGGACACCTATTCGGTGGTCAAGGAACTGATTCCCGAAGGCAAGACCACCTGCTCGCTGTGCTCGCGCCTGCGCCGGGGCACGCTCTACACCTTTGCCGACGAAATTGGCGCGACCAAGATGGCCCTGGGTCATCATCGCGACGATATCGTCGAAACCTTCTTTCTCAATATGTTCTTCAACGGCTCGCTCAAGGCCATGCCACCCAAGCTGCGCGCCGATGACGGGCGCAACGTGGTGATCCGCCCGCTGGCGTATTGCAACGAGAAGGATATCCAGGCCTACTCCGACCTCAAGCAGTTCCCGATCATCCCGTGCAACCTGTGCGGCTCCCAGGAAAACCTGCAGCGCCAGGTGGTCAAGGAGATGCTGCTGGACTGGGAGCGCAAGACCCCCGGGCGTACCGAGAGCATCTTCCGCAGCCTGCAGAACGTGATCCCGTCGCAGTTGGCCGACCGCAACCTGTTCGACTTCACCAGCCTGCGTATCGACGAGAGCGCCGCTTCGCGCTTCGTCAATGTAGTGAACCTCTGAGGCCCTGCAACGCTCTGAAGGACGGCGCTCACGGGCGCCGTTTTCATTTCAATCCCCGGGAGAGGGCATGCGCGATTACAAGTGGCTGAACGAATATTGTCTGAACCGCTTCGGCTCGGCGGCCAAGCTGGAAGCCCACCTGCCAACGCCCAAAACGGCCGCGCAGTTGCGCAAGATCAGCGATGACCGCTACCTGTCGACCCTGGCGTTGCGGGTGTTTCGCGCAGGCTTGAAGCACAGCGTGGTGGACGCCAAGTGGCCGGCATTCGAGCAGGTATTCTTCGGCTTCGACCCGGAGAAAGTCGTGTTGATGGGCGCCGAGCACCTGGAACGGCTGATGCAGGACACGCGCATCATCCGCCACCTGGGCAAACTCAAGAGCGTGCCGCGCAACGCGCAGATGATCCTGGATATCGAGCAGGAAAAGGGCAGCTTCGGCGCCTTTGTCGCCGACTGGCCGGTGACCGACATCGTCGGCTTATGGAAATACCTGAGCAAGCACGGCCACCAGTTGGGCGGGCTGTCGGCACCGCGCTTTTTGCGCATGGTGGGCAAGGACACCTTTGTGCCCAGTGATGATGTGGTGGCGGCGCTGAATGCGCAGAAGATCGTCGACAGGGCGCCCACCAGCTTGCGGGATCTCGCGGCGGTGCAGAGCGCGTTCAACCAGTGGCACGCCGAGAGCGGGCGGCCGATGTGTCAGTTGTCGATGATGCTGGCTTATACCGTCAATCATTGAGACCCGGGTGAGCCCTTCGCGGGTAAGTCCGCTCCCACATTTGGCATGCATTGCAAGCTGTGGGAGCGGGGTGGCAGGACCTTAGCCCGGTTGGCCGTCCAACAGCCGGGCGGTTTTTGCCAGGCGCTGGCCCAGGGCGCGGCACAGGGCGGTTTCATGTTGATCGAGCAGGCGCTTGCCGTCCGCTCCGGCATGGTGGCTCGCGCCATAAGGCGTGCCGCCGCCCTGGGTGTCGAGCAGCGCCTGCTCGCTGTAGGGCAGGCCGGTGATCAGCATGCCGTGGTGCAGCAACGGCAGCAGCATCGACATCAACGTGGTTTCCTGGCCGCCATGCAGGCTGGCGGTGGAAGTGAACACCCCGGCCGGCTTGCCGACGAGGGCGCCGGTGAGCCACAGGTTGCTGGTGCCATCGAGAAAATACTTGAGCGGCGCGGCCATGTTGCCAAAGCGCGTCGGGCTGCCCAGGGCCAGGGCCGAGCAGTTCTTCAGGTCATCCAGGCTCGCATACACTGCGCCTTCTTCCGGAATGCCCGGCGCCACGGCTTCGCACTCGGCGGAAATCGCCGGCACCGTGCGCAGGCGCGCTTCCAGCCCGCCTTGCTCGATGCCACGGGCAATCTGCCGGGCCATCTCGCTCACCGAGCCGTTACGGCTGTAATACAGCACCAGCACATACGGCGTACTCACGGCAAAATCTCCAGTATCTTCTCGGGTGGGCGACCAATGACGGCCTTGTCGGCGGTTTCCAGGATCGGGCGTTCCATCAACTTCGGATGCGCGGCGATGGCGGCGATCACCTGGGCTTCGCTCAAGGTGGCGTCGGCGAGGTCGAGGGTCTTGTATTCGTCTTCACCGGTGCGCAGCAGTTGGCGCGCAGTGATGCCGAGCTTGCCGAGCAACGCCGTCAGTTGCGCGGCGTTCAACGGGGTTTCGAGGTAGCGCACCACGGTCGGAGCGAGGCCACGGGCTTCAAGCAGTTCGAGCGCACCGCGGGATTTCGAGCAGCGCGGGTTGTGATAAAGCGTCAGATCGGTCATGTGCGGGTCGCATCTTGCGTAAGGTGGCGGGTATTCTACCCGCGTGGCGGCCCGTCCTTAAACCGTAAGAGGCAACCGGTCGCAGCCCACGTTCATTTTTGCGAAGGATTACTCCATGACAAGGCGACTGATCGGTGCATTGGCGATCATCACAACCCTGCTGCTCAGCGGCTGCGGCAACGACTATGGCGTCGACCAGTACGGCCAGAAGGTGGCGGCGGAGCGCCTCGACAAGCAGTGGCTGGTGGTCAACTACTGGGCGGAATGGTGTGGCCCGTGCCGCACGGAAATCCCCGAGCTCAATGCGTTGTCTGAACAGTTGAAAGCCCAGAACGTCGGCGTGTTCGGGGTCAATTTCGACAACGTGCAGGGCGAGGAACTCAAGGCCGCCAGCGAGAAACTGGGGATCAAGTTCACCGTATTGGCGCAGAACCCCGAAGAGCTCTTTGATATCCCGCGCAGCGAGGCGTTGCCGGTGACCTACATCATTGACGACAAGGGCAAGGTGCGCGAGCAGTTGATGGGCGAGCAGACGGCGGCAGGGGTGCTGGCCAAGCTCAAGGCGTTGCGCGGCTAAAGGGCATAACTCACATGTGGGAGGGGGCTTGCTCCCGATTGCAGAGTGTCAGTCCATACATCGGTTGACTGATACACCGCTATCGGGAGCAAGCCCCCTCCCACATTGGGTTTGCATCAACTCTGCGATCAGCCTTCTTCGAGCCACAGGCGAATCGGTTTGCCTTCGGCCGGCCAGAAGCGGGTCTGTTCGATAGGCGAGATGTCCCAGCGTTGCACGCTTTGCAGGGCCTGGAAGAAGCGCTGTTCCTGCTCCATCAAGGCCTCGGCGCAGAGCTTGCGGGTGCTGCCGATCTTGCCGAAGCTGAGGGTGTCGCCGTTCACGGTGTAGGGCGCAAACCAGTGGTTGCAGCCACCGTTGCCGTAGGCGCGGCCATCGGCACCGAGGGTAACGGTCAGGTTCGCGTCATCCATCAGCGGCCGTTCACCGATCCATTCCACCACGTAGCTGTGATCCTGCTTGAGCTTGACTGCGTGACCGGCGCAACCGCTCAGGCCGGCCGCCAGGGCGATGAGCAACAAGCCTCTCATTGCGCGGCCTGCTGGCATTTCGGGCAGCGGTGCCTGTCGCCATCGCTGGCCCAGCCCAACGCCTTGATGCGCGCGTTGGCCGCTGGCTGCAGCGGCGCTTTGGTCAGCTTGGTTTCCACCGCAAATTCAAACTCCAGCACGTTGTCGCAGCTGTCGCAGTTGACCTTCCAGGTGTGAATCTCAAGCTCGCCGAATTGCGGCCCGTGGGCCATGGCGACCCACTGGCCGGCGGGGCGGATGGAGTAGCGTGCGTCCCCTTCGACAGTCAGGCGCATCGACAGGGTTTTACTGCCGCGCAGGGTGACGATCAGCACGTCGCCATGCTTGATCGAACCGCCGTTGCCGGTCACTTGGTAACGGCCCGGCACCAGGGCGCGGCATTCGATCAGGGTGTGTTGCGGGCTCAGCAAGCTGAAGCGGAAATCGTGTTCGGCCATGGATCCTCCAAATAGGCGCGGCATCCTATCACGGGTGCCGGCCTATCATGAGCCCGGTATGTGACCGCTGATCAACAGGAGTCAGGCGCTCACCCGTGCCTCACTGGCCAGCCGGGTGATGGCCATGTCCAGTTCATCCAGCGCCGCCGCGGCCTTGGCATCGTCCTGCTTGAGCAGGGTTTCGGCGCGCTGGCAGGCGGCGCGCAGTTGCGGCACGCCGCAGTAGCGCGTAGCGCCGTGCAGGCGGTGGACGCGCTCGATCAGGGCCTGATTGTCGTTGGCTTCGCGGGCGACGGTGATGGCCAGGCGGTCGGCCTCCAGCGACGCCAGCAGCATGGCGAGCATGTCGGCCGCCAGCTCAGTCTTGCCGGCAGCCAGGCGCAGGCCTTCTTCATGGTCGAGCACCAGCAGTTGCACGCCGTGGCCGAGGTTTTCAGTGACCCGCTCGGGGCCCTGGTTGCGCAGGGCCAGGCCGGTCCATTTCAACACCACTTGGGCCAGTTGCCGTTCGCTGATCGGCTTGGTCAGGTAGTCGTCCATGCCGCTCTGCAGCAGCGCGCGTTTTTCGTTGGCCATGGCGTGGGCCGTGAGCGCGACCACCGGCAGCGGCGTGCCGTGGCGTTCGCTTTCCCACTGGCGAATCGCCTCAGTGCTCTGGCGTCCATCCATGCCCGGCATTTGCACATCCATCAACACCAGGTCGAAGGTTTCCTGCTTCACCGCATTGATCGCCGCGTAACCGCTGTCCACCGCCTGCACCTTGGCGCCCATGTCTTCGAGCAGGGTCTGCACCAGCAGCAGGTTCGCGGGGTTATCGTCGACGCAGAGCACTCGCGGCGCACGGCTGGAGAGCGGCTCGCCAGGCTCGGCGCGCAAGGGGCGCGGGCTGATCAGGTCGGCCAGGGCACGGCGTAGTTTGCGCGTGCACGCCGGTTTGGCCTGCAACTGGCTGTTGGGGTTGGGCACCGACTGGTTGAACAGCATCTGCTCGGTGGTCGGGCACAGCACCAGCACTTTGCAACCCAGATGTTCGAGGTCCCACAGGTGCTGGTTGAGGCGCTCGGGCGGAATGTCGTTGGCGGTGACGCCAAGCACCGCCAGGTCGATGGCCTGTTCGGTCTGGTGTGCGCTGGTGATGCCGTTGGTCAGGTTTTCCAGGGTATTGAATGGCGTGACCGCCAGGCCGCAGTCTTCCAACTGATGTTGCAGGGCCTGGCGCGCCAGTTCGTGGTTTTCCAGCACGGCGACGCGGCGACCGAGCAGCGGCGCGCAGGGCAGGTCGTCGACATCGTCGCGGGTCTTGGGCAGGTTGAGGCTGATCCAGAACTCCGAGCCTTCGCCCGGTGTGCTGTCGACGCCGATTTCGCCGCCCATCTGTTCGATCAGGCGCTTGGAAATCACCAGCCCCAGGCCGGTGCCGCCGGGCTGGCGTGACAGCGAATTGTCAGCCTGGCTGAACGCCTGGAACAGCGCGCGCACATCCTGGCTGGACAGGCCGATGCCAGTGTCCTGCACGCTGATGCGCAGTTGTACGCTGTCTTCCTGTTCGTCTTCGATCATTGCACGGGCAACGATGGTGCCCTCGCGGGTGAACTTGATCGCGTTGCTGATCAGGTTGGTCAGGATCTGCTTGAGGCGCAGCGGGTCGCCGACCAGTGCCAGCGGGGTGTCGCGGTACACCAGGCTGACCAGTTCCAGCTGCTTGGCATGGGCGGCGGGGGCGAGGATGGTCAGGGTGTCCTGCAGCAGGTCGCGCAGGTTGAACGGCACGCTGTCGAGCACCAGCTTGCCGGCCTCTATCTTCGAGAAATCAAGGATTTCGTTGATGATGCCCAGCAGGTTGTCGGCGGATTTTTCGATGGTGCCCAGGTAATCCAGCTGGCGCGGCGACAGTTCGCTTTTTTGCAGCAGGTGGGTGAAGCCCAGGATGCCGTTGAGCGGGGTGCGGATCTCATGGCTCATGTTGGCCAGGAACTCCGACTTGATGCGGCTGGCTTCCAGGGCCTCCTTGCGGGCCAGGTCCAGCTCGATGTTCTGGATTTCGATGGTTTCCAGGTTCTGGCGTACGTCTTCGGTGGCCTGATCGATGCTGTGTTGCAGTTCTTCGCGGGCGTTTTGCAGGGTTTCGGCCATGCGGTTGATGCCCGAGGCGAGTTGGTCAAGCTCCTGGCTGCCCAGCGCTGGCAGACGGGTTTCCAGGTTGCCGTCCTTGAGCTGGGCCACGGCCTGCTTGATCTGGCCGATCGGCGCGTTGATGGTGCGGCTGATGCGCAGGGCCAGCGCGGCGGTGAAGATCAGGCCGACGGCGATCAGCAGGAGGCTGGCGAACAGGCTGCGGTAGCCGCGCAGCAGCATGCCGTTATGGGACAGCTCTACCTCGACCCAGCCCAGCAGGCGGTCGGCTTCATCGGGGATCAGCTCGCCGGCCAGGTTGCGATGGCGGCCGAACACCGGCAGCAAATAGCGCGTGGCGTCATTGCCGGTGCGTTGCAGCAGGTGTGAGCTGTTACCGGTCGGCGGCGGGTTGAGCATGCTCGGGCCGGCATGGGCCAGGGACGTGCGGTCCGGTGCGAGGAACGACACGGTGCGCACGTCCGTCTGCTCAAGGGATTGGGTAGCGATACGTTCCAGCAGGTCGGCGTTCTTGCTGCTCAGGGCCGGGGCCACCAGCGGCGCCAGTTGTTCGGCGATCATTTCGCCGCGTTGCAGCAATTGGGTCTGCAGTTCCGAGAGCTGCATCCAGGTGAAATAACCGCCCAGCAACACGGCCATCAGGCTGGTCGGCAATAAGGTCAGCAACAGTACGCGGCCTTTAATTCCCATTCTTCTAAGCACGCCACTTCTCCTGCTACCACTGATATCAATCTTCCACGCGGGCATCCGGCCCGCGCCACCTGCGCAGTGTAGCCATTTGCGCGGCCTGGAATCCTGAAAATTAATGGTGTTGAGCAGGAGCCTGGGTGTCGGGTTTCAGCGGCGGCGCAGTTTGCGGCGTTTCCATTGGCGCGCGACCCACCAGCGCCAGTAGCCCATGGTCAGGCAGTAGGCCAGTGCGCCAAGCACCAGCCCCAGCACCACCGAACCCAATAGGAACGGCTGCCACAGCGTGTTCAGCTGGCCGCTGATCCATTCCCAGGTGAGGTGGTCGGGCAGGCTGCGCGGCGGCACGTTCATCAGCCAGGCGCCGGTCATGTAGGTGCACACGAACACCACCGGCATGGTGATCGGGTTGGTCAGCCACACCAGGCTGACGGCGATGGGCATGTTGCCGCGCACCACGATGGCCAGCACCGCGGCCAATAACATCTGCAGGGGAATCGGGATAAAGGCCGCGAACAGACCCACGGCCATGGCCCGCGCCACCGAGTGCCGGTTCAGGTGCCAGAGGTTCGGGTCATGCAGCAAGGTCCCAAGAAACTGTAATGACTTGTGTTCCCTGATACTGCTGGGGTCGGGCATGTACCGTTTGAATAAGCGCCGGGGCATAAGGGGTCCAGGTCAGTTCGAGGGGCAAGTATGCCCGGATTCTATAAACAGAAAATTCAGACTTTGTGACAAAACATCATAGGCGCCGTCCGACGCCCGGCTAAGACTGAGTGGGTCATTTGAGAAGGATGATTCATGAAGACAGGGATGTTTGCATTGGCGCTGGGGTTGCTGACTCTGCGTGTTTTACCCGCATTGCCAGCGACGGGATGGCTGCTGGCCATGCTGGTGCTGGCCTTGATGCTGTTGCCGTTTCGCACCTTCGCGCTGGCCTTTTTCCTGTTTGGTTTGAGTTGGGCGTGCATCAGTGCGCAGTGGGCGCTGAATGACCGATTGCCCTCCGCACTGGACGGCCAGACGCGTTGGCTGGAAGGGCGGGTGGTCGGGTTACCGCAGCAGACATCCACTGGCGTGCGCTTCGAACTGGCCGACAGCCGGTCACGCCATACCCGCTTGCCCAGGCGCATCCGGGTGTCCTGGCACGGCGGGCCGGCGGTGCACAGTGGCGAGCGCTGGCGGTTGGCCGTGACCCTGAAGCGACCGTCCGGCCTGCTCAACTTTCAGGGGTTCGATCACGAAGCCTGGCTCTTGGCGCAGCGCATCGGCGCGACCGGTACGGTAAAGGACGGCGAGCGTCTGACGCCGGCCCGCAACGCCTGGCGCGATACGCTGCGCCAACGCCTGATGACGGTGGATGCCCAGGGCCGCGAAGCGGGGCTGGCCGCGCTGGTGCTGGGCGACGGCTCCGGGCTGGCGGACGAAGACTGGCAAGTGCTGCAGGACACCGGCACCGTGCACCTGCTGGTGATCTCCGGCCAGCACATTGGCCTGCTGGCGGGGTTGATCTACGGGCTGATAGCGTTGCTGGCGCGTTATGGTTGCTGGCCCGCCACCTGGCCGTGGTTGCCCTGGGCCTGCGGCCTGGCCTTTGTTGCAGCGCTGGGTTACGGCTTGCTGGCAGGGTTCGGCGTGCCGGTGCAGCGGGCCTGCGTCATGGTGGGGCTGGTGCTGCTGTGGCGGTTGCGTTTTCGCCACCTGGGTGCCTGGTGGCCGTTGCTGCTGGCACTCAACGGGGTACTGGTGCTGGAACCGCTGGCGAGTCTGCAGCCCGGATTCTGGTTATCGTTCGGTGCGGTTGCGGTGTTGATACTGGCCTTCGGCGGGCGCTTGGGCCCGTGGCGCCTGTGGCAGGCCTGGACGCGTGCGCAGTGGTTGATCGCCATCGGTCTTTTTCCCCTGTTGTTGATGCTTGATTTGCCGATCAGCCTGAGTGCTCCCCTTGCCAATCTGGTCGCTGTGCCTTGGATCAGCCTGGTGGTGTTGCCGCTGGCATTGCTGGGGACTGTCCTGCTGGCGGTGCCGCTTGTGGGGGAGGGCCTGCTGTGGTTGGCGGGCGGCGCGCTGGACCTGTTGTTTCAGGGCCTGGCGCTGCTGGCGGCGCACCTGCCGGCGTGGATACCGGCCGAAGTGCCCCTGGGGTATTGGCTGGTGAGTCTGGCCGGCGCGGTGATCGTGCTGCTGCCGAGCGGTGTGCCTTTTCGGCTGTTGGGTTGGCCGATGCTGTTGCTGGCGGTGTTTACGCCGCGTGAGCTGGTGCCCCATGGGCGGGTGGACGTAGTGCAGCTGGATGTCGGCCAGGGGCAGGCGATTATCCTGCGCACCCGTCATCACAGTGTGCTCTACGATGCCGGCCCGCGTTCGCGGGCCGCAGACCTGGGCGCGCGTGTGGTGTTGCCGTCGCTGAAAAAACTTGGCATCGCGTCGCTGGATTTGATGCTGATCAGCCACGCCGATGCCGATCATGCCGGCGGGGCGGCCGCGGTGGCGCGCGGGCTGCCGGTCAAGCGTGTGGTGGGGGGTGAAACCGACGGCCTACCCGAGTTTCTCGGCACTCAACCTTGTATCAGCGGCGAACGCTGGCAGTGGGACGGTGTGTCATTCGAGCTGTGGCAATGGCCCGGGGCCGTCGACGGTAACCCGAAATCCTGCGTGTTGCAGGTGCAGGCCAATGGCGAACGGTTGCTGCTCACCGGCGATATCGATCGCGCTGCCGAGCGCGCGTTGCTCGACTCGCCGCTGGCGCTGCGCACCGACTGGCTGCAAGCCCCTCACCATGGCAGCCGCAGTTCGTCGTCGCGGCCCTTTGTGCAGCAGTTGGCGCCCACGTCGGTGCTGATCTCGCGGGGGCGCGGCAATGCATTCGGCCATCCTCACGCCCAGGTGCTGGAGCGTTACCGCGCAGTGGGCAGCCGGGTGTATGACAGCGCCGAGCAGGGTGCGGTACGCCTGCAGTTGGGGGCTTTCGAGCCCGCCACGGTTGCACGCGCGCAACGCCGCTTCTGGCGTGAACCGTTACGCTGATTCGCTATCCAACGCGCTCACGGCCGGCGACGGGCGGGCCCCGCGACCGAACCTATATGGTAAAGTGGCGCACTTTTTCGAGGGGACATTCACTGTGTGGGAATTGGTCAAATCCGGTGGTTGGATGATGTTGCCGATCATCTTGAGTTCCATCGCAGCGCTGGGCATCGTTGCCGAACGCCTGTGGACCCTGCGTGCCAGTCGCGTGACCCCCGAGCATCTGCTGGGGCAGGTGTGGGGCTGGATCAAGAACAAGCAGCTCGACAAACAGAAGCTCAAGGAACTGCGCGCCGATTCACCCCTGGGGGAAATCCTCGCGGCGGGCCTGGCCAACTCCAAGCATGGTCGCGAGATCATGAAAGAATGCATCGAAGAGGCCGCTGCCCGCGTCATTCATGAGCTGGAGCGCTACATCAATGCGCTCGGCACCATCGCCGCCATGGCGCCGTTGCTCGGCTTGCTCGGCACCGTGCTGGGCATGATCGATATCTTCAGTTCGTTCATGGGCTCGGGCATGACCACCAACGCGGCGGTGCTGGCCGGCGGTATTTCCAAAGCCTTGATCACCACCGCAGCGGGCCTGATGGTGGGTATTCCATCGGTGTTCTTCCACCGTTTCCTGCAACGGCGTATCGATGAGCTGGTGGTCGGCATGGAGCAGGAAGCCATCAAGCTGGTGGAAGTGGTGCAGGGCGACCGTGACGTGGATCTGGTTGAGGACAAGGTGTGAAATTTCGCCGCAAGCGACGGGAAAATGTCGATATCAACCTCGCGTCGCTGATCGACGTGGTGTTTATCCTGCTGCTGTTTTTTGTCGTGACCACCACCTTCACTCGGCAGACCGCGCTGCGGGTTGATCTGCCGGAAGCGGTGAGCGGCTCGCCGGCCGAGGACCAGGAGGTCAAGCAACTGGACATCGCCATCAGCGCTGATGGCGTGTTCACTGTGAACAACCAGTTGCTGGAGAAAAACGACCTCAATAGCTTGATGGACGCGCTGCAGAAGGAATCCGGCGGCGATACCAAAATGCCGTTGTCCATCAGTGCCGATGGCAAGACCCAGCACCAGGCTGTGATCACTGCGATGGACGCCGCCGGCAAGCTGGGCTTCAGCCACTTGCGCATGAGCACCGTCGAGGCGGCGGGCCAACCCTGATGGCAATGTCCGACCGTCTGCTCAAGGCCTGGTACACAGGCCATCCGGCCCTGGCGCTGCTGACACCGTTGGAGTGTCTGTATCGTCGGGTGGTGCAGCGCAAGCGCGCGCGCTTCGTGGCCGGGGAGGGTGACATCTATAAGGCGCCTGTGCCAGTTGTAGTGGTGGGCAATATCACCGTGGGCGGCACCGGCAAGACGCCGTTGATTCTGTGGTTGATCGAACACTGCCGCCGCGCCGGTCTGCGGGTGGGCGTGGTCAGCCGTGGCTACGGCGCCAAACCGCCGCAGCTGCCCTGGCGCGTCGAGGCCGACCACAGTGCCGCCGTGGCCGGCGACGAGCCGTTGCTGATCGTGCAGCGCAGCGGTGTGCCGCTGATGATCGACCCCAATCGCAGTCGTGCAGTAAAAGCCTTGCTGGAAAGCGAACCCCTGGACCTGATTCTGTCTGACGACGGCCTGCAGCATTACCGCCTGGCGCGTGATCTTGAACTGGTATTGATCGATGCCGCCCGTGGCCTGGGCAACCGCCGTTGCCTGCCTGCCGGGCCGCTGCGCGAACCGGTGGAGCGCCTGCAAAGCGTCGATGCGCTGTTATATAACGGCTCGGGGGCCGACCGTGAAGACGGTTTCGCCTTTCGCCTGCAACCTGCCGCCCTGATCAACCTGCACAGCGGCGAGCGCAGGCCGGTCGACCACTTCCAGGCGGGTCAGGCCATGCATGCGGTCGCCGGTATCGGTAACCCGCAGCGTTTCTTCACCACCCTTGAAACGCTACACTGGCAGCCCATACCCCATGTATTTGCCGACCATGCGCAGTACAGCGCCGAGGTCTTGAGTTTTACCCCGTCATTGCCGCTGGTGATGACCGAGAAGGACGCGGTGAAGTGCCGCGCCTTCGCACAGCCCGACTGGTGGTACCTTGCGGTGGATGCGCTGCCGTCGCCGGCGTTTGTCGCCTGGTTCGACACGCAACTGACGCGCCTGCTGCCCGCACGTCCCTTGCCCTAACACGCTTCTTTCCAGGAAATATTCATGGACACCAAACTGCTCGATATCCTTGCTTGCCCGATCTGCAAAGGCCCGCTCAAGCTCAGCGCCGACAAAACCGAGTTGATCAGCAAAGGTGCGGGCCTTGCCTACCCGATCCGCGACGGTATCCCGGTGATGCTGGAAAGCGAAGCGCGTACCCTCACCACCGATGAGCGTCTGGATAAATGACCACCGCCTTTACCGTTGTCATTCCCTCGCGCTATGCATCGACCCGTCTGCCGGGCAAACCGCTGCAATTGATCGGCAGCAAGCCGATGATTCAGCTGGTGTGGGAACAGGCCTGCAAAAGCAGCGCCGAGCGGGTGGTGGTGGCCACCGATGACCCGCGCATCATCGCCGCCTGCCAAGGGTTTGGCGCCGAGGCGGTGCTGACCCGCGAAGACCATAACTCCGGCACCGACCGCCTGGCCGAAGTGGCCACGCAACTGGGCCTGGCGCACGATGCCATCGTGGTCAACGTGCAAGGTGACGAGCCGTTGATTCCGCCGAGCGTGATCGATCAGGTCGCCGCCAACCTGGCCGCCCATGGCGAAGCGCGCATGGCCACCCTGGCCGAACCGATCGAAGATGTGGAAACCCTGTTCAACCCGAACGTGGTCAAGGTGGTCAGCGACATCAACGGCCTGGCGCTGACGTTCAGTCGTTCGACCTTGCCCTGGGCGCGCGATGCCTTTGCCAAACACCCCGATTTGTTGCCCGAAGGCGTGCCTTACCGCCGCCACATCGGCATTTACGCCTACCGCGCCGGCTTCCTGCACGACTTCGTCAGTTGGGGCCCGTGCTGGCTGGAAAACACCGAATCCCTGGAGCAACTGCGGGCCCTGTGGCATGGCGTGCGCATCCATGTCGGCGATGCACTCGAAGCGCCGCCGGCCGGTGTCGACACCCAGGAAGACCTCGAGCGCGTTCGTCGCCTGCTGGGGGCCTGATGGAGGTTCTGTTTGTCTGCCTGGGCAACATCTGTCGCTCGCCCACGGCGGAAGGCGTACTGCGCCATAAATTGCGCGAAGCGGGGCTGGCGGGGCAGGTCGACGTGGCCTCCGCCGGCACCGGTGAATGGCATGTCGGCAACCCGCCGGATCAGCGCAGCCAGCGTGCGGCGCTGATGCGCGGTTATGACCTGTCGTCCCAGCGTGCCCAGCAGGTCAGCCGCGCCGATTTTTCGCGCTACGACCTGATCCTTGCGATGGACCACAGTAACCTGCGTCACCTCAAGCTGATGCAGTCAGGGCAGGGCAAGGCGGAGCTGGATCTGTTCCTGCGCCGCTTCGATGCCGACGTTGACGAAGTGCCAGACCCTTACTACGAAGGCGAACAAGGCTTCGACAGGGTGCTGGACCTGATCGAGCGCGCCTGTGATTTATTGGTGATCGAATTGAAGGGGCGGTTATGACCTTGCAGGTGCAGACGCAGGTCTCGCTCAAGCCCTTCAACAGTTTCGGCATCGATGTGCGGGCCCAGCTGTTCGCCGACGCTCATGGCGACGCCGATGTGCGTGAAGCCCTGGCTTACGCCGCTGCGCAGGCACTGCCGTTGCTGGTGATCGGTGGCGGCAGCAATCTGCTGCTGACCCAGGACATTTGCGCTTTGGTATTGCGCATGGCAACCCGCGGCATTCGGGTATTGCAGGACGACGGCAGCCGCGTGGTGATCGAAGCCGAAGCGGGTGAGCCCTGGCATCCGTTTGTGTTGTGGACCCTGGAACATGGTTTCTGCGGCCTGGAAAACCTCAGCCTGATCCCCGGCACTGTCGGCGCAGCGCCGATGCAGAACATTGGTGCCTATGGAGTGGAGATCAAGGATGTATTCGCCGGCCTCACCGCCCTGGATCGCCAAACCGGCGAACGGCGCGATTTCAGCCTGGAAGAGTGCCAGTTCGGCTACCGTGACAGCCTGTTCAAGCAGCACACCGGACGCTGGCTGATCCTGCGCGTGCGCTTTGTCCTGAGCCGCATCCGCCACTTGAAACTCGACTACGGCCCGGTGCAGCAGCGTCTGGCGGCGCAGGGCATCACCGATGCCACGCCGAGTGACGTCAGCCGTGCGATCTGTAGCATTCGCCGCGAGAAACTGCCGGACCCGGCAGAGCTGGGCAATGCTGGCAGCTTCTTCAAAAACCCGCTGGTCTCCCAGGCACTCGCAGCCGAGCTGAAAAGCCAGTACCCGGACCTGGTGGCCTATCCCCAGGCCGACGGGCAGATGAAACTCGCCGCTGGCTGGCTGATCGACAAGGCCGGCTGGAAGGGGTTTCGAGACGGCGATGCCGGCGTGCATAACATGCAGGCGTTGGTGCTGGTCAACTACGGCGGTGCTACCGGGCAGGACATTGCCAACCTCGCGCGGCGTATCCAGCAGGACATCGCCCAGCGTTTCAAGGTTGAGTTGGAGATGGAACCCAACCAGTATTGAGTCCCGCGCCAACAAAAATGCCCCGTATCTTTCGATACGGGGCATTTTTTATTGCGGCAATGAAAATGAATCAGTCGTCGCGGCTCATGATGCCGAAGATCTGCAACAGGCTGATAAACAGGTTGTAGATCGACACATACAGGCTGACGGTCGCCATGATGTAGTTGCGCTCGCCGCCGTGGATGATCGCGCTGGTCTGGAACAGGATGCACACCGACGAGAACAGCACGAAGCCTGCGCTGATCGCCAGTTGCAGGCCGCTAATCTGGAAGAACATGCCCGCAACCACCGCCGCCAGCAACACGAAGAAGCCTGCGGTGATGAAGCCGCCGAGGAAGCTCATGTCCTTGCGGGTGATCAGCACATAGGCGGACAAGCCACCAAACACCAGCGCCGTCATGGCAAACGCCGAACTGACCACTTCCGCGCCGCCGGCCATACCCAGGTAACGGTTGAGGATCGGGCCAAGGATAAAGCCCATGAAACCGGTCAGGGCAAACGCCGACACCAGGCCCCAGGCCGAGTCACGCAGCTTGTTGGTCAGGAAGAACAGACCATAGAAGCCGATCAGCACAACAAAGATATTCGGGTAGCCAACACGCATCTGCTGAGCCACGAACGCCATCACACCGCTGAAGGCGAGGGTCAGGGCGAGCAAGCCGTAGGTGTTGCGCAACACGCGGCTGACTTCAAGCTGCTCAGCCTGGGCGTTGCCATTCACTGCGTAATTCTGTTCGCGCATGGCGACACTCCTGTGGTTTTGAAACGTTCAGTCGCAAAGATCATAACAGACGCTCTGTAACAAGCGATGGCGAGAGTTTGACAGTGTGTTTCATTCGGGTATTATGGCGCCCGCTGAGACGGGAAGGGTTACTATAATCCCGTGATGCACAAGGGAAATTGGCAGAGTGGTTGAATGCACCGGTCTTGAAAACCGGCGAACGTTAATAGCGTTCCCAGGGTTCGAATCCCTGGTTTCCCGCCAAGATTGACACGAGAGCCTCGCGAAAGCGGGGCTTTTGCGTTTCCGGGGTTTGTAAAGATCCTCAGGTATCCAGGTTCACGCGCAGTCCATTTTTTCCGGCAGCTCTAAAGCTCGATAGCTTCAGGCCGAGATAGTGTAAACGGAAGAAAAACGGCTATGGCGGGCTCAAACTGGATCATCTTTGGCTCCTATAAACGTCGATTTCACTAGAACGTGCGCCGGAGGTAATTATTAGACAAAATTTGTAAGTCCCGAGGTTTGTAATGCTTAGCAATGCTCCTTTGAGTACCAAGCTGCTGCTTATTCTGATTTTTCCTTTGCTCGGATTTCTGGCTTTTGCGGGCATTTTCATTGCGGACAAAAGCGATACGCTGGGGTCAATGAATCGCGCAGTTGCCGCCACCACCGCTGCACAAAAATTCAGCAATGTCGTGACCACCCTCCAACGCGAGCGCGGCGCCAGCGGCGTTTTTCTGGGCAGCGGTGGCAAGTCCATGCAAGACAAGCTCAAGGCCTTGCGCCAGGAGACCGACACGTCAATCGGCGCGCTGCGAGGGCAATCGAGCGAGGGTATTCCAGCCCCGAACGAGGCATTGCGCGCGCTGGGTGAGCTGGCCGCCTTGCGTTTGAAAGTCGATAACCTGGCGATTAACAACACGGAGTCCGGCGCTCTTTTTACCGACCTGATTAAAACCCTCGTGGGCTTCAATTATTCGTTGGAAGCCAGCATTGATGACCCCCAGATTCTGCGTGCGTTGGGCTCGCTCAATCAATTTGTCGATATGAAAGAGCGTGCCGGGCGCGAGCGCGTATTGCTGGGCCTGGCGTTCAATCAAAATCGCTTCGACGCTGCATTGTTGTCGCGCTTCAGCCGTAACCTCGGTGAGTTCTCCGGCTACTTTGAAGCCTTCCAGCGATGGGCTCCGGCAGCCTTCAAGAGCAAGCTGGATGCGGTCCTGCAACAACCCGGATCACTGGAAGTCGCACGCCTTCAGCGGCTCGGTTTTGACACGCCCCTGGGCAACCCGCTCAACATCAAACCTGAAGACTGGTTCAACCTTTCGACCAGTCGTATCGACCTCATGGCCGGCGTCGAAGCGGAGCTGGGCCAGACCGTGGTTGGCCTGGCCCATCACGAGCGTGATGATGCCGAACTCAGTCTGTATGTGGCCATAGCGACCGTTATCGTGATGTTGATCGCCTTGCTGTGGCTGGCGTTGGTGATCATCCGCAATATCAAGCTGGCAGTGACCGATGTGAACCGCACCCTTGCATCGCTTTCCACCCGCGACCTGACGGTGCGCACCCGCTACACCGGCAAGGACGAGTTTGGCGAAATATCACGCAACCTGGACAACATGGCGCTTCAGATAAGTGGCGTGGTCAGCGAAATCGGCAGCGCCACGGCGCAGGTTGCCACGGCTGCCGAGCAGTCCTCGGCGGTGGCCTTGCAGACCAGCCAGAACGTGGCGCAACAGCGTCAGGGTACCGACCAGGTGGTGACCGCGATCAGCGAGATGAGCGCCACGGTCAAGGATGTAGCGCGCATCACCACTGACGCCGCCGAAATGTCACAGCGTGTCAACGCCAGCACGATGCAGGGCAAGACTGAGATCGATAACACCATCAGCTTGATCCAGGGCCTGGAAGTGCAGGCCGAACAAACCTCGAAGATCATCAACGAGCTCAAACTCGAAAGCGATTCCATCTCTTCGGTGCTGGACGTGATTCGCGGTGTTGCCGAGCAGACCAACCTGCTGGCACTGAACGCCGCCATCGAAGCGGCGCGTGCTGGGGAGCAGGGCCGTGGTTTTGCGGTGGTTGCGGATGAAGTGCGCAATCTGGCTAAAAAGACCCAGGACTCCACGGTCAGCATCCAGAACATGATCGCCAACCTGCAGTCGGGTTCCGACCGCGCCGCGGTCTCCATGCAGGAGACCCTTGGCAAGGCGCAGGAAGGTGCGAGCAATGTGGTGCGTGCCGGCCACTTGCTCAATGAGATCGCCGAAGGCATTGCGTCCATCAGTGACCGTAACATGCAGGTAGCGTCCGCTGCCGAGGAGCAAAGCCTGGTGGCCGAAGAAATTCATCGCAACGTCAACGACATCAACTCACTGGTGATCCAGGTCAGCGCCGGCGCTGAGCAAACCGCCGCCACCAGCCGCGAGCTTGCTCGATTGGCCGAGCATCAGCAGGGATTGGTGAGGCAGTTCAAGGTCAACTGACTTAACACCAAGGAAAAATCCCGCGAGCCAGAGGCTTCGCGGGATTTTCAGCCCACGGCCAGCGAGCCCGTAAAAAAATTTCAAACCCGCCCCTTGAAATCTTCTCTCCCGCACATAAATTCCCTTCACGCGACGCCGAATCAGGGTCGCGCTTTAAATCACTTGGATCTAATCAGGAGATTTTAAAATGGCTACTACTCTTTCCCTGGCCCCTCTGTTCCGTCAGTCGGTGGGCTTTGATCGCTTCAATGACCTGTTTGAGTCTGCGCTGCGCAGCGAGGCTCCGAACACCTATCCGCCTCATAACGTGGAAAAGCACGGTGATGACGAATATCGCATTGTCATTGCAGTCGCCGGGCTTACTGAGGCGGATCTGGATATCCAGGTCGAGAAGGGCGTTTTGACGGTTGTGGGTGACAAACGTGAAAGCGAGAAAGAGGTGACTTACCTGCACCAGGGCATTGCGCAACGGGCCTTCCGGTTGTCGTTCCGCCTGGCGGATCACATCGAGGTGCGTGGTGCTTCGCTGAACAACGGATTGCTGAGCATCAACCTGCTGCGCGTGGTGCCTGAAGAGGCCAAGCCCAAACGCATCACGATCGGTAGCGACAGTGATCCGCAACTGCGTCAGGTAAGCCTGCAGTGAGTAAAAAAGGGCCGGGCGGGCCGTGTGAAAACGCGGTCTACTCCGGCTGACAGCAAATGCCCCGACTCGTCGGGGCATTTGTTTTTGTGTGACCTTACTCCACCGTGCAGATCCAGCGGTGATTGTGCCGATAAGGTGCACGGGTAAAGTGCACATCCGACACCAGATTCAAACCGCGTTCGCGCAGCGCTTCGGTCAGTTGTACGAGTGTCTCTGCCTGGATAGTCATTGCGCTCACCTCGTCAGATTGACTGCGTTCATAATTCTTGACCGGGAAGACAATCTGCTAATTCAAATTTTCTACACCGCCGATAGAGCGAGGTCCGAACAGGCCACCGTTCGTCCATCAAACGGCACTTGTCAGACCACGATGCTTCTCATGTTCAAGCGCGGATATCCCGAACGCCCAAGCGGAGAGCCAGCATGGAAATCGACGAGAACGCCCCAGGCAACATTTCACAGCAGCCCGTGACCCGAGGCACGGACAGCGAAACCGGTCACGATCCCAAGCGCGACGCGCCGGAGCAGTCGTTGCCGGCTGATGACGAGGAAGACATGTCTGACGTGGACGCTGCGGATTCGGTGGCGAGTGAGCACCCTGACAACTGAGGACCGCTCCATAACAAAAAGCCCGGCCATTGAGCCGGGCTTTTTGCATTCAGGGCAGGCACTGCGCGCAATGCCTTTTGCGCCAGGCAAAGAAAAGCCCACGATGGGGGCGCGGGCTTAAAAGGTGTTCACTTAGGAGCTGAGTGGAGCTTAAGCGTGCGCCTGTGAAAACTGTGTGAAATGTCCTACGCATTGCAGCATTTTCAAAAAAATGTTCAGCCCGCTCTCGTCGCGACCTGCCGCGCGCCAGAACCGAAGCCTGTCGACAGCTTGTCCTTCAGAAACCCCACCAGCGCACTCACTGCCTTTGGCACATGGGGCGAATACGGCCGAATCAAGTAGATCTCGTCGGCAAACGCACCCTTCAAGCGCCAGCCCTTGAGCACTTGCTTGAGCGTGCCATTGGCCAGCGCCGCGTGGGCGCTGAAATCCGGGAGCAGGGCGATGCCCAGGTGATTGAGCGCCGAGTCACGCAGTGCCTCGCTGTTATTGGTAGAAAAGCTGCCGGCGATGGGCACGGTGATGCGTTCTGTCTGTTTAACGCCGCGCTCGAAGGTCCACGCGGGCTGGTCGGCGCCGCGCGGATAGTAGAGACAGTTGTGGGCGCTGAGGTCGGCGGGTTCGCGGGGTTCGCCGTGGTGGTGCAGGTAGTCCTGGGTGGCGACCAGTACCGAGGCGGTGTCGCAGAGTTTCCAGGCGACGTGGGTTTCCGGCACCTGGAAGCTGTGGCGCACGGCCAGGTCGTAGCCTTCGGCGGCGAGTGAGCTTAAGGCATCGGACACGTCCAGCTGAATGCGAACCTGCGGGTGCTGACGCAGGAATTCGGGCAGATGCGGCACCAGTTGCTGGCGCGCGAAGGCGACCGGAGCGGTGAGGCGCACCAGGCCACGGATTTCGCCGGCCGAGTCGCGCACCGAAGAAAAGCTGCGGGCGATGTGCTCGTAGGCGCTGCGCACGTCGCGGGTCAGTGAGCGCCCGGCGTCGGTGAGCCGCACGCTGCGTGTGGTGCGGGTGACCAGGCGGGTGCCGGTGGCGGCTTCCAGCTCGCAAATGCGTTGGCTCACCGCCGATTTGCTCACGCCCAGCCGCGCAGCGGCAGCGGTGTAGGTGCCGTGTTCTTCCAGCACGGAGAGCCAGCGGATGTGCGTCCACAGGCCTTCGATCTCGGTTTTTTCCATGGGACTATTGTTCGCCTGTGTGCACAATCAGTTCTGGATTCTGCTCTGGTTCGCAACAAAGCGGAAGCCTATGGTAGGTGCCAACGCTAATCGACCCAGGATCCGCTGCCATGACCATCACCCTCGAGCATTACATCAACGACCAGCGCGTCAGCCGCGATGATCGCTATCAGGACGTGTACAACCCCGCCACCGGTGAAGTAACCGGCCGCGTCGCCCTGGCCAGCCGCGACACCGTGGGCGAAGCGGTGGCCGCCGCCCAGGCTGCGTTTGCCGACTGGGCCGACACGCCGCCGATCCGCCGCGCCCGCGTGTTGTTTCAGTACCTGCATCTGCTGCGTGAGCGCAAGGACGAACTGGCAAGCATCATCGTCGCCGAACACGGCAAAGTGTTCACCGATGCCCAGGGCGAGGTTGACCGTGGCATTGATATTCTCGAATTCGCCTGCGGCATCCCCAACCTGCTCAAGGGCGAGCACTCCGACCAGGTCTCCCGTGGCATGGACAACTGGACCCTGCGCCAGCCTCTGGGCGTGGTGGCGGGCGTGACGCCGTTCAATTTCCCGGTGATGGTGCCGATGTGGATGTACCCGATCGCCATCGCCGCCGGCAACACCTTCATCCTCAAACCCAGCCCTACCGACCCGAGCGCCTCGCTGTTCATGGCCGAACTGCTGCGCGAAGCCGGCTTGCCCCAGGGCGTATTCAACGTGGTGCAGGGCGACAAGGAAGCGGTGGATGCACTGCTTGAACACCCGGACGTCAAGGCCCTGAGTTTTGTCGGCTCGACGCCGATTGCCCACTACATCTACGAAACCGGCGCGCGCAACGGCAAGCGCGTGCAGGGCCTGGGCGGTGCGAAAAACCACATGGTGGTGATGCCCGACGCCGATATCGAAAAAACCGTCGACGCCTTGATGGGCGCCGCTTACGGCAGTGCCGGCGAGCGCTGCATGGCCATCTCCGTGGCGGTGCTGGTGGGCGATGTGGGCGATAAAGTCGTCGCCGCGCTGACCGAACGAGCCAGGCAGTTGCGCATCACCGACGGCCGCGACCTGAAGGCCGAAATGGGCCCGATTGTTTCCCGTGCGGCGCTGCAGCGCATCAGTGGCTACATCGAACAGGGCGTGCAGGCCGGCGCCCAGTTGCTGCTCGACGGCCGTGATTACGTGCCCTCCGAACCCGGCCTGGAAAACGGTTTCTGGCTCGGCGCGACGCTGTTCGATCACGTGAGCAAGGAGATGAGCATCTACCGCGAAGAAATCTTCGGCCCCGTGCTGGCCTGTGTGCGGGTGAATGACTTTGCCGAGGCGGTGCAACTGGTCAACGACCATGAATTTGGCAACGGCGTGAGCTGCTTTACCCGCGACGGCAATATCGCCCGCGAGTTCGCGCGGCGCATCGAAGTGGGCATGGTCGGCATCAATGTGCCGATCCCGGTGCCGATGGCGTGGCACGGATTTGGGGGCTGGAAGAAAAGCCTGTTTGGCGACATGCATGCGTATGGCACCGAAGGTGTGCGGTTCTACACCAAACAGAAGTCGATCATGCAGCGCTGGTCGGAGAGTATCGAGCAGGGCGCGGAGTTTGCGATGCCGGTGTCCCGCTAAGGTCTACAGATTACGGTTAACCCAACGGGCTTGTTCCCGCTGACGGTATGGCAGTCACCTTATCTGTGGCTGACCTAGCGTTATCGGGACCAAGCCCCTTCTCGCACCAATGACCTCAGCGACGCCCGGCTCGCGTACTCACATCCACCCACACCGCCAGCACCAGAATGCTGCCCTTGACGATCATCTGCCAGTAACTGTCCACGTCCAGCATCGACATGCCGTTATCCAGGCTGGTAATCACCAGCGCCCCCAGCAGCGCGCCATACACCGTGCCCGAGCCGCCGCGCATCGAGGTGCCGCCGATAAAGCACGCGGCAATCGCATCCAGCTCTCCCATGTTCCCGGCCGACGGCGAACCGGCCGCCAGGCGCGCGGTATTGACCAGGCCGGCGAGGGCGCACATCACGCCCATGATGCCGAAGATCCACAGTTTCACCGCCTGCACATTGATGCCCGACAGCCGCGTGGCTTCCATGTTGCTGCCCACCGCATACACCCGGCGGCCGAACACGGTCTGGCTGGTGACGTAGCTGAACACCCCGAGCAGCGCCAGCAACAGCAGCACCGGCACCGGAATGCCGTCGTAGCTGTTGAGCGTGGTGACAAACCCGGCCAGCACCGCACCGATAAGCACCACACGCAGCCCGTCACGCACCGGCGAATGCGCGGCCAGGCCGTGCAGTGCGCGATTGCGCCGTTGCTTCCAGGTGAGAAACACGGTGAGTGCAAACAGCAAGACCCCAAGCCCGATACCCACCTCATGCGGCAGATAACCCTGGCCCACATACACCAGCGACGGCGACACCGGCGCGATGGTGGTGCCGCCGGTGATCCCCAGCAGAATCCCGCGAAACGCCAGCATGCCGCCCAGACCGACAATGAACGAGGGAATGCGCAGGTACGCCGTCATGTAGCCGTTGGCCAGGCCGATCATCAGCCCGCACAACGCCACCAGGCTCAGGTTGGCCAGCAGCGGAACGTGATACACCACGTCGAGAATCGCCGCCAGCCCGCCCAGCAATCCGAGCAACGAGCCCACCGACAAATCGATCTCGCCGCTGATGATCACCAGCACCATACCGCACGCCAGAATCCCGGTGATCGACATCTGCCGCAGCAGGTTGGACAGGTTGCGCGGCGTGAGAAAACCGCCCTCGGTCTGCCAACTGAAAAACAGCCAGATGAACGCCACGGCAATTACCAGCGCGAGCATTTTGTAGCGGGTAAAAAGGTGTTTGACCTGATTCATCTAGGCGGTCTTCCGATCGTTATTGTTTTGACTGAGCGCAGCGGCGAGCACCTGTTCCTGGGTAAGGCCTTGGTTGTCGAAGTCGCCGCGCAGCTGGCCGTCGCCGATCACCAGCACGCGGTTCGACACCCCCAGCACTTCGGCCAGCTCCGACGACACCATGATGATCGCCACGCCCTCGGCCGCCAGTGCAACCATCAGCTTGTAGATTTCGTATTTGGCGCCCACGTCCACCCCGCGCGTGGGCTCGTCGAGGATCAGCACCCTGGGCTTGGCCATCAGCATTTTCGCCAGCACCGCCTTTTGCTGGTTGCCGCCGGAGAGGCTGGTGATCGGCAAGAACGGGCTGGCGGTTTTCAGGTGCATGCGCGCGATCTGCTGGTCGATGCTCCCCAGTTCGGCCTCGGCATCGATGCGCGTCAGGTGCGCATAGGTGTCGAGCACCGCCAGGGTGATGTTCTGGCCCACGCCGAGGTCGGGAATGATGCCCTGGCGCTTGCGGTCCTCGGGCACCATGCACAGCCCGGCGCGGATCGATTTGAGCGGCGTGCGCGTGTCGATCACTGCGCCATCCAGCCACACCTCGGCGCTGTAGCGGCCGGGGTAGGCGCCGAACAGCGCCGATACCAGCTCCGTGCGCCCGGCGCCCACCAGCCCGGCGATGCCGAGGATTTCGCCACGCTTGAGCACGAAGGAAATATCGTCGACGCGCTTGCGCCTGGGGTTGTCCACGTCGTAGCAGGTGACGTGACGCGCCTCGAAGATCACATCGCCCACCGCGTCAGGCCTGGCAGGGTAGAGGTTGCTCATTTCGCGCCCGACCATCTGCGTGATGATCTGCGGGATATCCATGTCAATCATGGCCGTGGTTGCGATGTGTTTGCCGTCGCGGATCACCGCAATGGTGTCACACACCGCCGCCACTTCATCGAGCTTGTGGGAGATGTACACGCAGGCCACGCCCTTGGCCTTGAGCCCCTTGATGATGTCGAGCAGCACCTCGATTTCCGAGCGGGTCAGGGCCGAGGAGGGCTCGTCGAGGATCAACAGGCGCGCCTGTTTGTTGAGGGCCTTGGCGATCTCCACCAGTTGTTGGTGGCCGCCGCCGTACTGCGACACCGGCAGCGCCACGTTCATGTCCGGCACTTTGAGTTCGCGCATCAGGGCTTCGGCGCGGTGCAGCATCGCCGGGTAGTTCATGCGCCCGCCGGGCAGGGTCAGCTCGTGGCCCATGAAGATGTTCTCGGCCACCGAAAGGTCCGGCACCAGCGTCAGCTCCTGGTGGATGATGACGATGCCGGCGGCTTCGGTTTCGCGGATGGACTGAGCCTGGAGCGGCTGCCCGTCCCAGAGGATTTCGCCCTCCCAGGTGCCGTGCGGGTAGACCGCCGACAGCACCTTCATCAGCGTGGATTTGCCGGCACCGTTTTCGCCGCACAGGCCCAGGCACTCGCCGGGCCGTACCTTGAGATCGATGCCGTTCAGCGCATTGACACCGCCAAAACGTTTGACGATGCCATTCATCTGCAGCAGGTAGTCGGACATGACGGTCACTGCCCGCCGATCTGCTCTTTGGTGTAGAAACCGTCCTTCACCAGCAGGTCGACATTGGCCTTGGTCAGCGGGGTCGGCGTCAGCAGGATGGTGTCGACCTTTTTACTGCCGTTGTCGTACTGCGAGCTGTAGGCCGGTTTTTCGCTGCGGGCCAATTGCACCGAGAGTTTGGCGGCTTCAGTGGCGATCAGCTTGAGCGGCTTGTACACGGTCATGGTCTGGGTGCCGTCGATCACGCGCTTGATCGCGGCGAGGTCGGCGTCCTGCCCGGAGATCGGCACCTTGCCCGCCAGCTTCTGCGCGGCCAGGGCCTGGATGGCGCCGCCGGCGGTGGCATCGTTGGAGGCGACGATGGCGTCGATCTTGTTGTCGTTACGGGTCAGGGCATTCTCGACGATGCTCAGGGCTTCGGTGGGGTTCCATTCTTTGACCCACTGCTGGCCGACAATCTTGATATCGCCCTTGTCGATGGCCGGTTGCAGCACCTTCATCTGGCCTTCGCGTAGCACCTTGGCGTTGTTGTCGGTGGGCGCGCCGCCGAGCAGGAAGTAATTGCCCTTGGGCGCCGCCTGCAGCACGCCGCTGGCCTGCATCTCGCCGACCTTCTCGTTATCGAAGGAGATATAGGCGTCGATGTCCGCGTTGAGAATCAGGCGGTCATAGGACACCACCTTGATCCCGGCCTTCTTGGCCTCGGCGACCGCGTTGGTCAGCACCGTGGCGTTGAACGGCACGATCACGATCACGTCGACGCCCCGGGAGATCAGGTTTTCGATCTGGGAAATCTGCTTTTGCTCATTGGCATCGGCCGATTGCACAAACACCTTGGCATCGAGCTTTTCCGCCGCCGCCACAAAATAATCACGGTCGCGGGACCAGCGCTCCAGACGCAGGTCGTCGATGGAAAAGCCGATTTTCGGGTGGGCGGGATCGGCCATCACCGGCAGGGCGAGCACCGCCAGGGTGGCGGCAAGCAGTGTACGTTTGAATGACTTCATGGTAGTGCGTCCTTTTATTGTTGTTGGAAGACTCTAGGCAAACACATTACTGATTGTGGCGAGCGGGCCTCTGTGGCGAGCGAGCTTTATGTGGCGAGCGGGCTTGCCCCGCGTTGGGGCGCGAAGCGGCCCCCAATTCATACACCGCAGTTTTACCTGATACAACCGAGGCGTCTGGTTTTGGGGCCGCTTCGCAGCCCAACGCGGGGCAAGCCCGCTCGCCACAACAAGCCCGCTTGTCACAGAAGCAGGCTCACCACAGAAGCCAAACCTCACCGATAGATAAACCGGTTGACCACACCCTCCAGCATCTCCTGCCGCCCACTCACTGCCTGCGGGTTAATCTCATGGGTGAACGCATGCTCGGCCAGCGACTCAAGGCTGAATTCCCCCGCCAGCACCGCCTGGCCAAGGGGCTGCCGCCAGCCAGCATAGCGCTGATCCTTGAACTGCTGCAGTGTGTCGTTCTGCACCATCGCCGCCGCCCGTTCCAGCGACAGGGCGAGCACATCCATGGCCGCGATATGCCCGTGGAACAGGTCCACTTCGTCCAGGCTCTGGCGACGCACCTTGGAATCAAAGTTATAGCCGCCGTTCCTGAATCCGCCAGCCTTGAGGATCTCATAGGTGGCCAGGGTCATTTCCTCGACGCTGTTGGGAAACTGGTCGGTGTCCCAACCGTTCTGCGGGTCGCCACGGTTGGCGTCGATACTGCCGAAAATGCCCAGCGACACGGCCGTCGCGATTTCATGGTGAAAACTGTGTCCAGCCAACGTTGCGTGGTTGGCCTCGATATTGACCTTGATCTCATGCTCCAGCCCGTACTCGTGCAGGAAGCCGAACACCGTGGCGCTGTCGTAATCGTACTGATGCTTGGTCGGCTCCTGAGGCTTGGGCTCGATCAGCAGGTCGCCCTTGAAGCCGATCTTGTGCTTGTGCTCCACCACCATGCGCATGAATCGGCCGAGCTGTTCGCGTTCGCGCTTGAGGTCGGTATTGAGCAGGGTTTCATAGCCTTCACGGCCGCCCCACAGCACATAGTTGGAGCCCTTGAGCCGCAGTGTGGCGTTCATCGCGCTGAACACCTGAGCGGCGGCCCAGGCAAACACTTCCGGGTCCGGGTTGCTCGCGGCGCCAGCGGCGAAGCGCGGATTGCTGAAGCAATTGGCGGTGCCCCACAGCAGCTTGATGCCGCTCTGCTCCTGATGGCGTTCCAGATGATCGACCATCTGCGCAAAGTGATGGCGGTATTCCTTGAGCGAGCTGCCCTCGGGCGCCACATCGGTGTCGTGAAAGCTGTAGTAGTCGATGCCCAGCTTGGAGAAGAACTCGAAGGCCGCATCCGCCTTGCCAATGGCGACGTCCATCGGATCACCGCTGCGCTGCCACGGTCGCTTGAAGGTGCCTGCGCCAAACACATCCGCGCCCGGCCACACAAAGGTGTGCCAATAACAGACGGCCATGCGCAGGTGTTCGCGCATGGGTTTGCCGAGGATCAGCTTGTCGGCATCGTAATGGCGAAAGGCGAGGGGGGCGTCGCTGTCTGGGCCTTCGAAGCGAACCTTCTCGACACCGGGGAAGTACGGCATGGCGTTTTCCTTATTGTTCTTGGCGGTGTCTGGATACTAGCAACGGCGCCTGCCTTGCCGATTATGAAAATCACCAAGGTGTGGTGCGATTTTGAGTGGCGAGGTCTAGTCTGTCCTGATCGGCCCCAGGACAACAACAATGAAAACCCTACCGCCCGTCCACCGCATCGCCTTGCTCTTCAACGGCAGCAAAATCTACGACCGCGGCATCATTGCCGGCATCGGTAATTACCTGAGCAGCACCCGCGCGTCCTGGGATCTGTTTCTGGAGGAGGACTTCCTGTGCCGCCTCAAGGGCATCGAGCGCTGGCAGGGCGATGGCATCATTGCGGATTTCGATGACCCGCTGATCGGCGAGGCGCTGGCCGGGAGCAGGTTGCCAGTCGTGGCGGTGGGCGGCTCCTACGAGGATGTGCACGCCTATCCCAAGGGCATTCCCTACGTGGCCACCGACAACCATGCGCTGATGAAGCTTGCCTACGAACACCTGATCGAAGCCGGGCTGGCCCGGTTTGCCTGTTTCAGCCTGCCCGAAGCCCAGGCCAATCGCTGGGCCCAGGAGCGTGAGAAGGCCTTTCGTGGGCTGATGCAGCGCGACGGTCTGGCGGTGCAGATCTATCGCGGCCTGGGCACCAGCGCGCCGCTATGGGACAGCGCGGTGGAGCAGCAAATCGCCTGGCTGCACAGCCTGCCCAAGCCCATCGGTATTATTGCCGTCACCGATGCCCGCGCCCGGCAGCTCTTGCAGGCCTGCCTCACGGCGGGCATTGCGGTGCCGGAGCAGGTCGCCCTGATCGGCATCGACAACGACCCGCTGACCCGCACGCTCACGCGGGTGCCGCTCAGCTCGGTGATCCAGGGCACCGAGACCATGGGCCGCACCGCTGCCGCGTTGCTGCACCAGATGCTGCACGGCAAACCCTGCACGGGCACCCAGGTGCTGGTGCCACCGGACGCGATCAACGTGCAGGCCTCCAGCCTGCATCAACCGCTGGGCAATCCGTATGTGATGCAAGCCCTGTTGTTTATTCGCCAGTACGCCTGCCAGGGCATCAAGACTGCGCAGGTAGCAGCCTATGTGGGTGTGTCGCGTTCGTCCCTGGAAGCGCACTTTCGCAAGGTACGCGGCTGCAGCGTGCATGACGAGATCCTGCGCTTCAAACTCGCCGCAGCAGCCAAGGGGTTGGGCAACCAGGCGCTGGCGATTGCCGATATCGCTTCACGTTGCGGCTTTACCTCGGCGCAGTATCTGCACACGGTGTTTCGGCGTGAGTATGGCTGTACACCGCGTCAGTTCCAGCAGGGCAGCGTGCCTGCGCACAAACAGGCCGAGGCTGCGGATTTCTCCGATGGTAATTGTTTGAAATCGAAGGTCGTTGTTACGTATTAGCCCGCTGGCGGCCGGAACGATCATCTTCGATTCGCCACGCAAAAGTACCCCCGTTGACGGGTTGACCTTTTATTTCAATTACCGAGACTTGAATGTCATGCTCATGAGTTCTGCGTACAACAATCGTCTGATGATGCCTCCCGTGGGCGGTGAAACTCCCGCGCCCATCAGCAAAATGCCTGAACCAGTCGATCATCAACCGGCGGCGAGTCATGGCGTTAATCCTCTTCGACCGTTCTCGGCACTCAGTGAGATCGGCCAACATTTAACGGCGCAGGAAAAAGATCCCGAGTTGGCTGCCTTGTTGAAGATGTACGACGCATTGGTCGGTGCATTGAATAAATGGATGGCCAAGGATAAAACGCTGCCCAGTCCACCGCCGCCCATGGACGTCGCGCCCGCTCCACGCACTGAACCGGTGTCCATCGACAATGTCTGGCGCAACAGGCTGGCACCGTTCATGGAACGATCAAATCTGGCGGCTACCCGTACCCATTTTGATAGCGAACTGACTGAGATGTTTGCAACTGAACATTATGAGCCGGTCACAGACTTCTTATCGGCGGTACCCAAAGGACAAAAGCCGGATGACATCCTCAACGGGCTGCGTGCGTCATACGAACACTATCCTTACTTTGGCAGCGCTGGCAGGGAAGAACATGTAGGCGCCATCAAAGTTGCAATGATGAAGTTTGGACAGAGCCCGGCCAGTGTATGTGAGGACGTTGTAAATGCCGGGGACGGCTACAGCATTACAATGAGGGATGGCTTCAAACTCACTCTATCGAATGAAGAGTTGAACCTGGCGTTCAGGGCTGCAAAGTTCAGCGGCGGCGATGAAGGAATGGTCAAGGATGCCAGCTTCCTGTTTGCCGTGATGAGCAAGCGCAAGAGCCTGGAGCTGGAGCTGTACCTTCAGAAACAGTCGGATTCGTTCATGAGTATGTATCGCACGGACAGCGAATATCACGCGTGTGACTCGTATCCGGGGGTGCTGGCATTGGCGGGCGATGGCATTGATGGGTACTCGGCCCTGTCCTTGCTGGGCCTGAAACAGCAGATCAAGGTTGTCGATGCAGGAACACTGGGGGCGCAAGTGGGTGTGCCGGTGACGTCAGGCGGCAGACACAAGAACGGCGTCATCATTGATGGGGTGATGGAGGGGCAGTTCTATAACAGGCCCGTCTCACCTTCCCTGAAAGTTGCCACGCTGGCTGATTGACTGCACCGTTTGCATATTGGAGGTGAAAAATGCTGGGGTTGAATGTGTATTTTGGAAGGACCGATTATTCCGCAGCGCAGATGCCGATTGAGCCCGCGTCAAGGCAGAATGCAGAAGGTTTGATCAGCGCGCTGGGCGTGTTGGGCGAGCGGCTCAGGCAATTGTCCGAACGCAGGAGTGGGCGGTATGACACCCATGAAGTGAATCGCCGACGCATCACACAGGCTGAAAATCTGGATCCGGGGGTGGGTGGAGCTGGCCGGTTCATCCGCGGAACGGCGGCCAACATCGGCATAAAACCCGCTGACGTATTCACGGACTTTTACCAGAACGTTGAAGGGAATTGCGTCACCATTTCCGCAATCAAGGCCGCCATGATGAGGTTTGGTCATAATCCCCACGGCGTCTTCAAGCGCGTCCAGGCGACGGCCACGGGTGTTGAGGTTGTCATGCGCGATGCCTACAGACTGCGCATCAGTTACGCAGAGTTGGAGCAAGCCGGCAAAGCCTCGGACTTCAAGGCCGACAGGCCCAATGATGTGCTGGTCAATGCGCAGTTTCTGTATGCCGTCAGCGCCAAGCGTGCTCAGCTGGAAAACAATGATGGCGTCGGCCACCTGGGTTATGCCGCTGCCCTGAACAGCTTGAACGATGGCGAGTACCCAGGGCAGGCCCTGCGCCGCCTGGGCCTGAAGAACTACGTGACCCCGGCTACTCTTGAAGACTTCAGGCAGGGAGCGATCGGCACGGTCTCTGGCTTAGCGCATTCAATGGCAGTCATCAACGGCAAGCTGGATAACTACGGGAAGGCATCCGAGCTGCGCGAATCGGATTGGAGCAACCGTTCAATCATCGGGCTGAAACTGCTCTAGGGCGAAGCGGCCAGGCGCGGGGCTTCGGCCCACGCACCACCCAGCGCCGTATACAGGTTCACCTCTGCCATCAACTGCGCCAGTCGATCCACAATCAGCGCCTGCTGCGCGCTGAACAGCGAGCGTTGTGCGTCCAGGAACGTCAGGTTACTGTCCACTCCGCTGCGATAGCGGTGCTGGGCGAGGTCGTAATAGCGCTGGCTGGCGGCCACAAAATCCCGTTGCGCGTTGAGCTGGTCGACGAATGTCTGGCGCGCGGCGAGACCATCGGCCACTTCCTGAAAGGCGGTCTGGATCGATTTTTCGTACTGGGCCACCGTGATGTCTTTTTGCAGCCTGGCGTAATCGAGGCTGGCACGCAGGCTGCCAGCGTTGAAAATCGGCAGGTTGATCTGCGGTTGGAACGTCCAGGTGCCCGAGCCGCCCTTGAACAACCCTGACAGCTCGGTGCTGGCACTGCCGGCATTGGCCGTGAGGCTTACCGAAGGGAAAAACGCAGCGCGGGCGGCACCGATATTGGCGTTGGCGGCCTGCAACTGGTATTCGGCCTGGAGGATATCCGGGCGGCGCTGCAGCAGGTCCGAGGGCAGGCCGGCGGGCACCCGAGCTACCAAGTCGTCCGCCAGCGGGCGCGACGGCAGGTTTGGGTCCACCGGGCCGCCGACCAGCAAGGCGAGGCTGTTGAGGTCCTGGGCCACCTGGCGCTGGTAACGGGCCAGGCTGGCGCGGGTGCTTTCGACACTGGTGCGCGCTTGCACCACATCCACCGCCGAGGCCTTGCCCGCGCTTTTGCTGCGCTCGGTGAGGTGCAGGCTGCGTTCGTTGGCGGCCAGGGTTTGCCGGGCCAGGTCCAGCAGTTCCTGGTCGGCGCGCCACGTGAGGTACGCGTTGGCGACATTCGCCACCAAGCTCAACTGCGCGCTTCGCCTGGCTTCTGCGGTGCCCAGGTAGGTGAGCATCGCCTGTTCGCTGAGGCTGCGTACACGGCCGAACAGGTCCAGTTCATAGGCGCTGATGCCCAGGGTGGCCGAATAGCTGGAGGTGATCGCTGACTTGCCGGTGCCCGTCACATCCCCCGGCACGTTCTGGCGCTTGCCGGCACCGGTGGCGGACACCGCCGGAAACAGGTCGGCACGCTGGATGCGGTACTGCGCCTGGAACGCCGCGACGTTCAGCGCCGCCACCCGCAGGTCGCGGTTGTTGACCAGTGCATCACTCATCAGCTGTTGCAGCGCCGGGTCATGGAACAGGTGCTGCCAGTCCGAGGTGGTTTGCGTGCCCGCTTGCGCCTGGCGATACACCCCGTCCTGGGGGTAATGCTGCGGCACCGGTGCCTGGGGCCGGTGGTACTCGGGAATCAGCGAACAACCGCCGAGCAGGCAGGCCATGCCGACGGCGGTGAGGGTGGTTCTGGTCATCAAGCGCCCACCATCCATTTGGCCAGGCCATGGCGGCCACTTACGCCCAGTTTGGCGGCAGCGCGCTTGAGGTAGGTTTCAATCGAGCTGTTTTTCACGCTGAGTTTTTCCGCCATCTGCGGCACGGTGCCGCCAGTCAGCAGGCCCAGGCAGACTTCCTGCTCGCGTGCCGACAACGTGATATCGCTCAGCGACAGCCGCTTGTAGAACTCGCGCTGCAATTGCGATTGCTCCAGCGGGTTATGCACCGGTTCCCTGCCGCTCTGCGGCGCCTGGTGAAGCCATTGGGCATGACGCTCCAGCAGCGGCAGCAGGGTGTCCGACAGGCACTTGAGAAACGACAGCTCCGCCAGGGAGAACCCACGCTGGGCCGGCGGGCGGTAGAACGAAATCACCTGGCGCCGATTGCCCTGGCGTGCCACGAGGTTGCACTGGTGCGAGGTGCCGCGCGGGTGCGCGCTGTTGGGTTGGGCGCGCATCTGAATCAGCAGCGGGTCCTGCATGCGCAGCATCTCCCGCAGCAGCGGATGGTCCTTGAGCGGGTGCAGGGTCTGGGGCGCAGACAGCTCGCTTTTGAGCCCCGCACTGCCCAGCAGCTTGATATCGAGCACGCGGTCGTGCAGTTCGTCGAGGGTCCACTCGCTGAGGTCAACCATGTGGATCGGCACCCATTTGTCCACCAGGTGCAGCATGTGCGCGGCGAAATCTTCCTGGCCGCTGTTTGAAATCAGTTCGCCCATTTCGGCATAGAAATGCGGGCTGGTTGTGTTGCTCATGGTGCGCGTCAGACTCATAGCCATCTCATCCTTGATGTCGAAAACCGCCATCGGGCGCCCTGGGTCTGTGCGGGGCGCGCCGTGTTGCTTGAACGTGACTCGGCGTTCGAGATTTCATTTAGCCATATGGATTTGTCCTACGTATGTAGCGGAAACGTGGGACACAACCTGCCATAAAAGTACCGCCATTAAATCGACGGTTCTGTCAGGTATTTCCACAGACGAATAGCCAGCTCGGATTTTTATTATTTTATAAATTATTGATTTATAAAGATAATTCAATTTTATAGCGAGGGTGTCTAATTGCCATCCTCGGCGTTATATAGCCAATGTCCTACACCGCTTTAATCGTTTCAGCGGTGAACCTTCAGCCGAGCCGGTTCCATTCATTTGAATGTCCGGGTTTGGGGTGTCAGGCAGCCCCGTACCCCCATGCTCAAATCCGGCAATTTCGCCGTGATGGACCTCCCTGGCGAGCCCCCATGAGAAGGATCTTATGCCGCACATTTCCAGCCCGTCGCCCAGCTTCCCGCTCACCGCCGCCCAGCAGGATATCTGGCTCGACCAACAGCGCGCGGGTGACTCGCCGCTCTACAACATCGGTGGTTTTCTCGACTTTGCCGGCCCTGTAGAGCCGGCGCTGATCCAGCAGGCCATCGAGCAACTGGTGGCCCTGCACGATGGGCTGCGCACCCAATTGTTCAGCGACGCTGACGGCTTGCCACGCCAGCACTTCGCTGCGGCAGTGACGGTAGAGGTGGCGCGGTATGATTTCTCGTCCTTGCCCGAGCCGCAGGTTGCCGCGCAGGCCTTGATGCAGGCGCAGATGGCTCGGCCCTATGGGTTGCAGGGCGAGCCGTTGTTCCGCTTTTTTCTGGTCAAGCTCGACGCTGACCGCTATTGGCTCGGCACCCAGGCCCATCACCTGATCCTTGATGGCTGGGGCTTCGGCCAGATGCTGCAGTCCCTGGCGCAGCTCTACACGGGCCTGGTGCAGGGCCGTCAGCCGCAGCCGCTGGCGCCGTCGTATATCGACTTCATCGACGCCGACCAGCACTACCGGCAGTCGTCGCGTTACGTCCGCGACCGCGCGTATTGGCTGGACAAATACCAGACCTTGCCCGAGCCGCTGCTGACGCCACGGCACACCGCGCCAGCGCCGAGCAGCACCTTGGTGCAAGGGTTTCCCGTGGCGTTGCTGCACCGCATGGAAGACGTGGCCAAGCGTCACCACGCCTCGGCGTTCCATGTATTGCTGGCGGCGTTATATGTGTGTTTCACCCGCACCTATCAGCGCGAGGAATGGGTGGCAGGACTGCCGATGCTCAACCGCGCCAACGCGCGTTTTCGCGCGACGGTAGGGATGTTTGCCCAGGTCAGCGCGGTACGTTTTCAATTTGACGAGCAGCTGTCTTTCGCCGAACTGGTGCGCGGCGTGCGCGACCAGCTCAAGCAGGACATGCGCCACCAGCGCTTCCCCTTGAGCGACATGAACCGTGAGCTGGGGCTGCGCCGTAGCGACCGCGGCCAGCTGTTCGAGGTGTCGGTGTCCTACGAGCAGGACGATCATGACCTGCGCTATGGCGAGGTCCAGGCCCGGGCCATCAAGGTTTCCAACCACCATGAAGCGCTGCCGATTGCCATGCACCTGCGCAGCAATCGCGTGCAGGACACCGCATGCCTGCATTGCGTGTACAACGAGGCGTATTTCAGTCACGACGAGGTCCAGGCACTGACTGAACGCGTCATCGGGTTGCTGGAGCAGGGCCTGGAGGACACGGCGCTCACCCTCGCCGAATTGTCCCTGATCACCCCGGCCGAGCAGGCGCAACTGCAACAGTTCAACGCCACCGCCCAGCCCGATACTCAGCCGCGCACCCTGCACGCGCGCATCGAAGCCCAGGCTGCGCGCACGCCGCAGGCCGTGGCGGCGGTGTATCAGGGCCGGCAACTGAGCTATGCCCAGCTCAATCAACAGGCCAATGCCCTGGCCCATCAGCTTATCGAACAGGGCGTACAGCCGGACGATCGCGTGGTGATCCTGGCCCGGCGCGGGCTGGACACCCTGGTGGGGCTGCTGGCGATTCTCAAGTCCGGCGCCTGCTATGTGCCGCTGGACCCGGCCCATCCCGCCGAACGCCTCAACTACCTGCTGCACGACAGCGCCCCGGTCGCCGTGCTGACCCAGCATGACTTGCGCCAGCGCCTGCCTGCGCTGGACGTACCGGTGATCGCGCTGGACCGTCCCGCGTTGCACCTGGGCACCAACCCTGACGTGGCGGTGCAGCCCACGCACCTTGCCTACGTGATCTATACCTCCGGTTCCACCGGCCTGCCCAAAGGCGTGATGGTCGAGCACCACAGTGTGTCGAACCTGGTGGACTGGCACTGCCGGGCCTTCAACCTGCGCGCGGGCAGCCACACCGCCAGCGTCGCCGGGTTCGGCTTCGATGCGATGGCCTGGGAGGTGTGGCCGGCCCTGTGCGTGGGCGCCACGCTGCACCTGCCGCCGGCCCATGACGGTGCCGAAGACATCGACGCGCTGCTCGACTGGTGGCGCGCCCAGCCGCTGGACGTGTGCTTCCTGCCCACGCCGGTGGCCGAGTACGCTTTCAGCCAGCGCCTGGAACACCCGACCCTGCACACCTTGCTCATCGGTGGCGACCGCCTGCGTGCGTTCAACCGTGCACAAACCTTCGATGTGATCAACAACTACGGGCCCACCGAAGCCACGGTGGTCGCCACGTCCGGAAGGGTTGAAGTGGGAAGCCTGCTGCCTATCGGCGCGCCTGTCGCCAATGCCCAGGTCTACGTATTGGATGCCCGGCAACGCCTGCTGCCGATTGGCGTTGCGGGTGAGTTGTATGTCGGCGGCAAGGGCGTGGCGCGCGGTTACCTCAACCGCCCGGACCTCAGCGCCGAACGTTTTCTGGATGACCCGTTCAGCGCCGGCCGTCTGTACCGCACCGGCGACCTGGCGCGCTGGCTGCCCGATGGCAACCTTGAATACCTGGGGCGCAATGACGACCAGGTGAAAATTCGCGGCGTGCGCATCGAACTCGGGGAAATCGAAACCGCCCTGGCCGGCCATCCCGCCGTCAAGGAGGCCGTGGTGCAGTTCCGCGAGGGACAACTGCTGGCCTGGTTCATCGAGCATCACCCTATCGATATCGACACCCTGCGCGCCCACCTGCAAACGTCGCTGCCCGACTACATGCTGCCCGCCGCCTACGTGAAGCTGACCAGTCTGCCCCTTACCGCCAACGGCAAACTCGACCGCAAGGCGTTGCCGGCACCGACCCAGGATGCCTTTGTCAGCCGCCGTTACGAAACCCCGCACGACGGTGCGGAAACCATCCTGGCGCAGATCTGGGCAGAGCTGCTGCAGGTGCGGCAAGTGGGCCGGCATGATCATTTCTTCGAACTGGGCGGGCACTCACTGCTGGCGGTGCAACTGGTGCAGCGCATGCGTCAGGCCGGGCTGCATGCCGACGTGCAGGTACTGTTCGGCCAGCCCACCCTGGCGGCGCTGGCAGCCGTCAGCCAGCGCCGCGAGGTGGCGGTGCCGGCCAACCGAATTGCGCCAGGTTGCACCCACATCACCCCGGACCTGCTGGCCCTTGCCGAACTCGACCAGCCCAGCATCGACCGCATCGTCGCGGGCATTCCCGGCGGCGCAGCGAATGTGCAGGACATCTACCCGCTGGCGCCGTTGCAGGAGGGCTTGCTCTACCACCACCTCACCGATGAGCGCGATCCGTACCAGCAGCACGCGATGTTCAGCTTTGCCCGGCGCGAACAGCTCGATGCCTTTGCCCAGGCCCTGCAACAGGTGATCGACCGGCATGACATCCTGCGCACCAGCCTGGCCTGGGATGCGCTGGAGCAACCGATGCAGGTGGTGTGGCGCAAGGCGCAGTTGCGCGTCGCACCGCTGGGCGACAGTGATGAGCCGCTGGACCTGCGCCAGGCGCCGCTGATGGCCATGGACTACGCCGAACAGCCGCAGCAGCAACGCTGGATTGCGCGATTGCGCTTTCATCACCTGGTCAACGACGCCACCTCGACCACCGTGCTGGTGGACGAGATTCGCGCGCACCTGCTCGGCCAGCAGGCGCAACTGCCGGCGCCGGTGCCGTATCGCAATGTGGTCGCGCAGAGCCGCTTGCCGGCGCGCCAGGCCGCGCACGAGGCGTTTTTCCGTGAGCGTCTGGCGGATGTCGACGAGCCGACACTGGCGTTCGGCTTGCAGGAGCGCCAGGCCAATCGCGCCGACAGTGAAGAGGCCGAACAGGCCCTCGACGAGCACCTCAATCAATGCGTGCGCGAACAGGCCCGCGCCCTGGGCGTGAGTGCCGCGAGTCTGTTTCACCTGGCCTGGGCGCAGGTGCTCAGCCGTGTGTCGGGCCGCGATGACGTGGTGTTCGGCACCGTATTGCTGGGTCGCCTGCAGGCGGGCGAGGGCGCCGACCGCGCACTGGGCATGTTCATCAATACACTGCCGCTGCGGGTGCAACTGGCCGGGCAAACTGTGCTGGATGCGCTGAGTGATACCCACGCCCAACTGAGTGCCTTGCTCGTTCACGAGCAGGCGTCGCTGGCGCTGGCCCAGCGTTGCAGCAGCGCCTCGCCGTTGTTCAACAGCCTGCTCAATTACCGGCATACCTCGGCCGACCCCGAGTTGAAGCTGGTGCCCGGGATTGCCCTGCTCAGCAGTGAGGACATCCTCAGCTACCCGCTGATGCTCACGGTGGACGACACCGCCGAGGGGTTTCGCCTCAAGGCCAAGGCGCCGCGCAAGATCGGCGCCGCGCGGCTGCTGGCCTACCTCGATACGGCCGTGCGCGGCCTGGTGCAGGCACTGGAACAGGCGCCGACATCGCCGCTGCACGACGTGCCGGTGCTGCCCGCCGACGAGTTGCGCACCTTGCTGGTGGACTTCAACGCCACCGACACCGTCTACCCCGACACCCTCAGCGTGCAGGCACTGTTCGAGGCGCATGCGCGACATACCCCTCACGCCATCGCGGTGCAGGCCGGCGAACACCAGCTGAGTTACCAACAGCTCAACGAGCGCGCCAACCAGTTGACCTACCACCTGCGTGAGCGCGGGGTACAGCCCGATTCGCGGGTGGCGCTGTGCGTCGAGCGCGGGCTGGATCTGGTCGTGGGCCTGCTGGCGATTCTCAAGGCCGGCGGCGCTTACGTGCCGCTGGACCCGGGCTACCCGCGCGAGCGCCTGGCCTACATGCTGCACGACAGCCAGCCGGTGGCGCTGCTGGTGCATGCCGCAACGCGCGACCTGCCGGGCGACGTGTCGATCCCGCTGATCGACTTCGACTGCTGCGCCTGGCGCCACGCGCCGATCGGCAATCCGTTGGTGCCGGGCCTGAGCGCCGCCAACCTGGCCTACGTGATGTACACCTCCGGCTCCACCGGTACGCCCAAAGGTGTGATGATCGAGCATCGCGGGCTGAGCAACCTGATGCACTGGGGCTCCACACTGTGCCCGAACGCTGAAGGCGGCGCGCTGCTGCAACGCGCGCCGTTCAGCTTCGACGGCTCGGTGTGGGAGCTGTTCTGGCCGCTGACCAATGGCATGCGCCTGGTGCTGGCGCGACCTGACGGGCATCGGGAACCAGCGTACCTGGCGCAAGTGATTCGCGAGCAGCGCATCAGCGTGATCAAATTCGTGCCGGCGATGTTGCAGCAGTTTCTGGAACTGGACGAGTCAGCGCTGTGCACCAGCCTCACCGACGTGCTGTGCGGCGGCGGCGAACTCACCGAAGCCCTGGCCCGTGGCGTGCAAACGCGCTTGCCGCAGGTGCGCCTGCACAATGTCTACGGTCCCACCGAAGCCACCGTCGACAGCAGCGCCTGGACCCTTGAACCCGGCGCACCGGTGCCGGCACTGCAACTGCCGATCGGCCGCGCGATCAACAACACCCGCCTGTATGTGCTCGACGACCACGACGCGCCGGTGCCGCTGGGCGTCAGCGGCCAGTTGCATATCGGCGGGGTAGGCGTGGCACGCGGATACCTGGGCCTGGCGCAGATGACCGCCGAGCGCTTTATCGACAGCCCGTTCGTGGCCGGCGACCGCCTGTATCGCAGCGGCGATCTGGTGCGTTACCTGCCGGACGGCAACCTGGAGTTTCTGGGGCGCAATGACTTCCAGGTCAAGCTACGCGGCGTGCGCCTGGAGTTGGGCGAGATCGAATCACGCCTGCTGGCGCACCCGGCGTTGCGTGAAGTGGCGGTGCTGATCCGCGAAGAGCGGCTGGTGGCGTATTTCACCGTGCGCGAACAGGCACCGAGCCTGGAAGCGCTGCGCATCCATGTGCTGGAGCAACTGCCCGAGTACATGGTGCCGGCGGCCTTCGTGCAGCTCGATGCGCTGCCGCTGAACCCGGCCGGCAAACTCGACCGCAAGGCCCTGCCGGAACCGGGCCTGGAAGCGGTGATCAGCCGCGCCTACGAAGCACCGCAAGGCGAGGTGGAAACCACCATGGCCGGAATCTGGGCCGACGTGCTGAAGCTGGAACGGGTGGGGCGTCATGACCACTTTTTCGAGCTGGGCGGGCATTCCCTGCTGGCGGTCAACCTGGTGGCACGCTTGCGCAAGGCCGGGCTGGAAGTGGATGCGCGCACCCTGTTCAGCCAGCCGACACTGGCACAACTGGCAGCGCGCACCCAGGCGCGGGTGCAGCGAGTGGAAGTGGCGCAAACCACCATTCCGCAACTCAATCGTCGTCGCAGGATTTGAGGGCCAGAATTACGCTGAACCTGATCTTGAAATACGCTCACTGTGGGAGGGAGCAAGCCCCCTCCCACATTTTTTTCGCGCGTTCAGGCAGTGGTTTTTGGGTTGTTCATGCAGTGGATAGAGCGATCCACCGTGGTCCTGGCAATCTCCAGCAAATGCCACACCGCCAGAATCTTCGCCCGTTCGGGGCTCTCCAGGTGCTCACTGCAATCGAGTGCCGTCACCGAGGCGCTGTCCAGCAAGCTGGCGGTGAAGAGCAGGGCATCTTCGAAGCTCAGGTCTTCATTGACGCAATGGAAGTCTTTTGTGGGTGAGTGACGGTCAATGGCGCGGTGGAAGGCGCTGCGATCGTGGGGTGGATCGGGTAGGGCTTTGTTCATGGTGTAACTCCACATGGTTTGGAGCCGACACTCTTCGCGACTAAACGATGGGCGGTGGCTGTACGCAGGTTAGTCGACCGGCCACATGGCAAACCGGCGCACCCGAAGGTGCCCATACGCACAGCCACCATAAAACATCACGGGGGACCATGCGCCATATGAGATCCGGGCGACTAAACCCGATCACTGAATTGGCAGTGACGGGCCGCAGACTAGCCACCGACTCCAACAGGCGCAAGGCGGCAGAGATTGTCTAGGAAACGTCCTGCAATTAAAAGGGACGCGCCTTGCTGGCCCTTAACAAACCATGACCAAATCCCATTAACCAACGCCCCTATAGATTGCGGTCAATGTGGGAGATTCGGTTAGCGCTGTCGCGCAGCAAACCGGAACCTCTCTGACGAGCGGGCTTTTGTGGCGAGCGGGCTTGCCCCGCGCTGGGGTGCGAAGCGCCCCCAATTCGACAGAACGCGGTTTACCTGACGCTGCGCAGAGCATTACCGGTCGGCTCTCAGGCCGCCGCGCTCTTGATTTTGATCTGAGGCGCCCTTTGGGGCTTCTCCAAAGTGACCCGCCGTAAGGGCGGAACCCTAATTCGCCGTCACCGCAGAAACGGATAGGTACACCGAAAAATCACCTTCGCGAGCGAGTCGAATCGTCTCCAGTTTGCTGCGCGACAGCGCTAAGTCGAAGATTTGGCGGAGCCTTCCACACTGGGTATTCAGTGTCTGTAAGCACCGGGTCGCTTCATTTACTCACTGGAAGAAACCCCACACTCCCACCCTCACGCTTGTGAAACAACCGCTCCCCATTATCCGGCTGGGTAACGATCACCTGGTGATCCGCCCCCAGAAACGCCAGCGGCGTCGGGTCGTCTTTGGAGAACTGCGCGATGATGATGGTGTGCTGTGGATCAAATTCCTGGCCGCTGGTTTTCTCCAGCCAGGCCATGAACGCGGCGCTGTCGCCCTGGCGCGGGAAGTTTTGGGTTTCGCTGACGTAGTAGAACGGCTTGCCGCCATTGTTCAGGTACATCGGCAGCTTGTTGTCGACTTCCACCAGCACCATCTGCCACTGATCCCAAGGTGCTGTTTTCACCGCCTGTGCTTTCACATCCTCGACAAACTGCGTCACGCCGCCATTGCCGTTGGTCCAGGGATACACGCCGCCGATCACCAGCAGCATCAAGCCCGCAGCGCAGCCAAAACCCTTTTGCCAGCGCGGCCAACCGGCGGGGTTTTTCGCCAGGCGTTCACTCAACCACCACGCTGCCAGCAGCTGGGCAAAAGGCACCAGGGGCAGTACGTAGTAGCTGCGTCGGCTGCCGCTGGCGGTAAAGAACACGAACAACAGGCCCAGGCCCCACACCAGCCAGCGCACATTGGGCGGCGTTTCGCGCCAGTGGCGCAGCGCCAGCCACAGGCCGAGCATCCAGCAGGGTGCCCAGGGCAGGGTGTACGCCGGCAGGTAGATCAGGTAGGTGTAGATCGGCCCCATATGGTCGAAGGGGTCGAAGAAGCGCACTACGTTTTCCTTGAACACCAGCTCCAGGCCGCTTTCGCCATAGGTGGGGGCGCCATAGAGATGGGACAGTACGAAGGGAATCGCGTAGAACGCGCCGGCGATAATCACGGCCAGCAGCAGGCGCAGGTTGAAGTGGCGTTTGTAGCGCTGTTCGCTGAGCAGGTGCGGTAACAGCACCAGGCCCGGCAGTACGAAGCCGATCAACCCCTTGAACAATGAGGTCGCCGCCAGCAGCAGGAAAAATACTGTGTAGCGCCCCAGCCGGGTGTCGTCCGGCCCGCGCCAGTACCACCACACGGCGGCCAGCACGCCGCACACGGTGAGCACATCCGCCGTGGCCACCCGCGCCCAGAACAGAAAATAGAACGTGGTGGCCAGCATCCAGCCGGCAATCAGCCCGGTGCCCTTGCGAAACAGGCGCTCGCCGATCAGGTACACCAGCCAGATGCTCAGCCACGCGGCGATCACCGACGACAGGCGCAGCGACCACGGGCCCAGGCCGCCCATCAGGTTGGCAAAGCCGGTGATCAGCCAGTAGGAGGGCAGGGGTTTGTCATAGTAGGGTGCGCCCTTGAGATAAGGGTCGAAGTAGTCGCCGCTTTGCAGCATCTGCAGGGCGATATTCGCCCAGCGTGTTTCCGGTCCCCACAGGTCGCGGCTGCCCAGGCCCAGCAGCAGGAGCAGGGCTGATACGCCCAGCAGCAACAGCAGTGCGCCGCGTTCGGTCTTGCAGAAACTCATGGGTATTCCTAAGGGGATTGCGGGTAGAGGGTAATGACCAGGTCGCCCTTGCGGTAGCGCTTGCCACCGGGTGGCAGTTGCCCCTCTTCACGGTGTTCGCTGGTGCTTCTGACGCGCAGCAGCACGCCGACCGAGCCGTGCTTGCGCGCCTCGGCGAGCCAGGCCTGGACAGTGTCCAGGTTGACCTTGCGGTGCGCTGCATCCGCATACGTCAGGCCGTAGCGCAGTTCGCCTTCGGTGTTGTAAAGCGTGACGTCCGCGCGGTTCAGTCGCCAGGCCAGCGCGGAGGCCGATTCCAGTTGATTGCTCAACAGCGCCTGGGTCTGCTGCAGTTCGTCCAGGTGTTCGAGCACGAACTGGTCGGGCATTTCGCTGTTGGCGATCTGCGCCGGCATGCCCACCGGCAGCAACACCACCAGCAGGCCGATGCCCAGCGCCGGTGTCGCCCACAGGGTCAGCGGGCGGAAGGCCTGCAGCAGGTTGGCAAGGATCCAGCCCAGCAGCACGATAAATGCCAGCGACAGGCTGAACATCTCGGCATGGCTGTTGCCGTACAGCGGGCGGTCGATTTGCAGGTAGATCAAGGCCACCATCGCGAGCAGGCCGACGATCAGATTGATCACGCCGTTGAGGCGGATGGCGCGTGGCTTGTGCTGGTGAACCAGGTCGATCAGCGCATGCCCCATCAACAGGGCCAGCGGCAACAGGCACGGCATGATGTAGGTTGGCAGCTTGCCCCGGCTCAGGCTGAAAAACGCCAGCGGCAGCCACAGCCAGAGGGAAAGGAACACGATGGCCGGCTGGCGTTTTTCCCGCCAGCTTTTGAGCAGTGTGCTGGGCAGCAACCCGGCCCAGGGCAGGCACGCCACCACCATGATCGGCAGGAAGAACCACCACGCCCGCGCATGCTGTGCATCATCGGCGGCAAATCGGCGGATGTGTTCGTGCCAGAAAAAGAAGCGCCAGTAATCCGGTTCCTGCACATGAATCGCCCAGGCCCAGGGCAGGCACAGCAGCAAGGCAACGCCCACGGCCAGTGGGCCATAGCGCAGCAATTCACCCAGCCTGCGTTGCCACAACAAGTAGGGCACCGCGATCAGCACCGGCAGCAGCCAGGCCAGGAACCCTTTGGTCATGAAGCCCATGGCGCAAGCCACCCCGAGCAGCGCCCAGGCGCCGAGTCGGGCCCGTGGCGTGCGGCTGTCGAGGGCGAACCACAGCGCCACCAGACTGAGATTGACCCAGAGCGTGAATTGCGGATCGAGGTTGGAGTACCCGGCTTGCCCGGCCACCAGGCCGAAGCTCAGGTAGAGCAGGGCGCAGGCGTAGCTTTTGCGCGGATCGTTCCACAGGCGGCGGGCGATCAGGTAGGCCAGCAATACACTCAGGGCGGTGGTGAGTGCCGAGGCAATCCGCACGCCGAACAGGTTCTGGCCGAACACCGCCTGACCGAGGGCGATCAACCAGTAGCCGCCGGCAGGTTTTTCGAAGTAGCGCAAACCCATGAAATGCGGGGATACCCAGTTGCCGCTGGTGAGCATTTCCTGGCTGATCTGGGCGTAGCGGGTTTCGTCGGGCACCCACAGGCCATGCAGGCCAAGGGGCAGCAGGTAAAATGCGGCGATTGCCAGCAACAGTAAGGGCAGAGGTTTTAGTCGGGTCATGAGCGCGCGGCGCCTTGACACTTAATGACGGAGTGGGGGGCTATATAAGTAATAAGAGCAAGACTCAAAATGTTCACTAACTGGGTCGAGTTATGTGGGGCGCCGTTAATTAACGGGCGCGGCTCAACATGCCAGAACAGGCCTGTCATTTTGCTGAATAGGTAATGCTGGATATGTAAAAAAGTGTGTTCAGAGGTTTTTCAAAACAGCCGTCCATGCCGGACCATTGACCAGTCCCAGGGTGTCGAACCTGCCGTCGGCCCTTGCCCGTATGAACAGCGCACTGCCGTATTGGGGAAACGCCGCGTGGGGGTAGCCCAGGGCTTTTTCGAAGTCGGCGATGCAGCCACTGTGAGTGACGAAGATCAGGTTGCGCCCGGGGTGTTTGTGCTGCAGCAGCTGTTCGCCGATCGCCTCGCCGCAGATGGCCTGCGGATCGGCCGTCAATTGGACGTTGCCGAACATTGCATGGGCCGTCTGGGCCGTGCGAGTGGCGGGGCTGGCGAGCACGTCGGTGCGCGTCATGCCCAATACGTTGAAGGCTTTGCCCAGCGCCTCGGCATGTTGGTGGCCGACGACGGTGAGGCCGTCGGACGGGCCGAGGCAGGGGTTTTTCGAGCGATCACAGCGCTCTTCATGGCGCACCAGCACGATCAGTTCGCCTTCCCGCCAGGCAGGCAGCAGGTGCGCAGTCAGCAGGCGCTTGCCCACACCCAGGTCGCGGGGTGTCGCAGGCCACAACAGCCAGCCCGCAAGCATCAGGCTTACGACGGCAAGGCTCATCCGCCACGTTCGCCAGCGCTTGATAAAGCGTCGGCGCGTGCGCGGTTTGGTCAGCGTGAGGTCAACCACATCATTCACCATGGCCGTATTTATTAATATTCAAGTAGGCGCAATGCATTAACGGAGGCCCGCAGTGGGATAAAGAGGCTGTCACAGGGTGGCTGTCTTTTGGCTGAACATCCTGCGGTTAAAAGTTGTCGCACTGAATAACTAACAAGTTGCCGATTCATCAGTAATGCGCCGGCAATTTAAAGTGACAGGGGTGGGCAGGTGGTGAAATCCATGTGAAAAATTTGCGTACTTGGCGCCATCAGCCGTTATTCTCGTTTTCAGTTTTCCAAGTGAGCGTGTTTATGTTGCAGGTGCACGGCGTGCGCAAGAGCTACACCACCCCCCAGGGGCCGCTGGCGGTGCTGGCCGGCGTCGACCTGCAGTTGGGCGAGCGCAGCAGCCTGGCGCTGATGGGGGAGTCGGGCAGCGGCAAGAGCACGCTGCTGCATCTGGTGGCCGGGCTCGACCGTGTGGACGCCGGCAGTATCCAGGTGGGCGAGCAGCGCCTGGACCAACTGGGCGAGGCGCAACTGGCGCAGTGGCGGCGCAGCGAAATCGGCCTGGTGTTCCAGCAGTTCAACCTGATCGGCAGTTTGCGCGTCGACGATAACCTGGCCTTCCAGGCGCGCCTGGCCGGGCGTTTTGATCCGCAGTGGCAGGCGCAGTTGGTCGAGCGCCTGGGCCTGGGCGACTTGCTCAAGCGCTATCCCGAGCAACTCTCCGGCGGTCAGCAGCAGCGGGTGGCGGTGGGCCGTGCGCTGGCGTCACGGCCGGGCCTGCTGCTGGCGGATGAACCCACCGGCAATCTCGATGAAGCCACCAGCGATGACGTGCTGCAACTGCTGCTGGACCTGCTGCGCGACAGCCCCACCAGCCTGTTGATGGTCACCCACAGCCCGCGCATCGCGGCGCGGCTCGACCGCCAGGTGGTGCTGCATCGCGGGCTGGTCGTGCCCGCCGTTGCCTCTTGAGATGAGGGTATTTTATTGGGCGTTGCGCGCGCTGCTCAGCCACTGGCGGCGTCACCCCGTGCAGTTTTTCAGTGTGCTCACCGGCTTGTGGCTCGCCACGGCGTTGCTCACCGGTGTGCAAGCCCTCAACAGTCAAGCGCGGGATAGCTACGCACGCGCCGGCCAGTTGATCGGCGGTGAGCCGCAAGCCAGCCTGAGTGCGCCGGATGCGGCCGCTTTCCCCGAGGCGCTGTTTGCCCAGTTGCGTCGCGCCGGCTGGCCGGTGTCGCCGGTGGTGCAGGGGCGCGTGTTGCTCAAGGGGCATGAAGACCAGCGCCTGCAGTTGATGGGCATCGAACCGCTGTCCCTGCCCGGCAGTGGCGCGGTGGCAGGGCAGCGCTTGAGCCAGGCGCAGATGCTCGCGTTTTTTGCCGCGCCGGGGCGCACCTGGATTTCGCCGCAGACCCTGCACGCGCTGGGCCTGAGCGAGGGCGAGCAAGCGCATACCACCAGCGGGCAAGCCCTGCCGCCTTTGCAGGCCCAGCCGGACATGGCCCCCGGGCTGCTGCTGATGGACATTGGCTTTGCCCAACCCTTGCTGGGCATGCCCGGGCAATTGTCGCGCCTGCTGCTGGACAAAACCTTCGCCGCCACCCATCCCACGCCGCCGGCCGGCTTGCAGCTCAAGCAGGGCGAAGACAACAACCTCGCGCGCCTCACCGAAAGCTTTCACCTGAACCTGGATGCCCTGGGTTTTCTGTCCTTTGTGGTCGGGTTGTTTATCGTCCACGCCGCCATCGGCCTGGCCCTGGAGCAACGACGCAGCCTGCTGCGCACCTTGCGCGCGTGCGGGGTCAGCGCGCGCCTGCTGATCCTCAGCCTGGGCGTGGAGCTGGGCGTGCTGGCGTTGCTCGGCGGCGTGCTGGGCGTGGCCAGCGGGTACTTGCTGGCCAGCCTGTTGCTGCCGGATGTGGCTGCCAGCATACGCGGCCTGTACGGCGCCGAGGTGCCGGGCCAATTGAGCCTCAGCCCGGGCTGGTGGGTAGCCGGGCTCGGCTTGAGCCTGCTCGGCGCGCTGCTCGCCGGCGCCGGCAGCCTGTGGCGCGCGGCACGCTTGCCGCTGCTGGCGCTGGCCAATGCCCAGGCCTGGCATGAGGCCCATGGCCGCTGGTTGCGGCGCCAGGGTTGGGTGGCGGGAGCGGCGCTGCTGATTGCGCTGCTGGCGCTGTGGCTGGGCAACAGCCTGGCCGCCGGGTTTGTGCTGATGGCCGCACTGTTGCTGGGCGCGGCGCTGGGCTTGCCGGTGTTGCTCAATGCGCTGCTCAAAGGCGTGCTGGGGCGCAGCCGTTCGGTGTTGGGACAGTGGTTTCTCGCCGATTGCCGTCAGCAACTGCCGGCCCTGAGCCTGGCGCTGATGGCGCTGCTGTTGGCGCTGGCTGCCAATATCGGCGCGGGCTCCATGACCTCGGGCTTTCGCCACACCTTCGATAACTGGCTGGAACAGCGCCTTACCGCCGAGCTCTACCTCAACCCGCAAAACCCGGCGCAGGCCGAGCAGATGCACACCTGGCTGGCCCGCCAACCGCAGGTGCAGGCGGTGCTGCCCGCCTGGCAGGTCAGCGTGCAATTACAGGGTTGGCCGGCGGACGTGTTCGGCGTGGTCGACGACCCCACCTACCGTCAGCACTGGCCGTTGCTGGAAGCCGTCGGCCAACCCTGGGACCGCCTGCATCAAGGCGATACGGTGATGCTCAGTGAACAATTGGCGCGGCGCTTGAAAGTGCGATTGGGCGATACGCTCAGCGTGCCCACCGCGCAGGGAAACTGGTCGCCTTCGGTGGTCGGGATTTACGCTGACTACGGCAACCCCAAGGGCCATCTGCTGGTCGATTCACAGCACCTGTTGGCGCACTGGCCAGGGCTGTCACCGGTGCGCTTCAACCTGCGGGTGTTGCCGCAACAGGTACCGTCGCTGATCCAGGCCGTGCAGCGCACCTTTGCCCTGGAGGACAGCCGCATTGTCGATCAACAGCAGCTCAAAGGCTGGTCGAGCCAGGTGTTCGAACGCACGTTTGCCGCCACGGCCGCGCTCAACAGCCTCACCCTCGGCGTCGCCGGCGTGGCGCTGTTCATCAGCCTGTTGACCCAGAGCCAAAGCCGCCTCGGCCAACTCGCGCCGTTGTGGGCGCTGGGGGTGACGCGCCGACAACTGATGCTGCTCAACCTGGGCCAGACCTGGCTGCTGGCGGTGCTGACCCTGGTGCTGGCCTTGCCTCTGGGCCTGCTGCTGGCGTGGTGCCTGGACGCGGTGATCAACGTGCAGGCCTTTGGCTGGCGCCTGCCGTTGCAGGTATTTCCGTGGCAGCTGGCGCAACTGCTGGGCCTGGCGATGCTCGCCACGCTGCTGGCCTCCGCCTGGCCGCTGTGGCAGCTGTACCGCAGCCGCCCGGCGGATCTGCTGAGGACCTTCGCCCATGAAAATTAAAGCCTGGTTGTGGTGTGCGTTGCTGCTGTTGAGTGCGTGCGACAAAGCCCCCGCCCCCGAAGAAAGCTTTGCCGGCCTTGGCAGCGATGCCGCGGATTTTGCCCAGGTGGTGCCAGGCAAGGTGTTTACGTTTCCCGCAGACCACGGTGCGCATCCAGGCTTTCGCATTGAATGGTGGTACGTCACCGCCAACTTGAAGGACGCCCAGGGCAATGTGTTTGGCGTGCAGTGGACGCTGTTTCGCAACGCCTTGCAGGCGGGCCCCGCGCAGGCCGGTTGGCGCGATTCCACCGTCTGGCTGGGCCACGCGGCCGTCACTTCTGCCACCCGCCACTACGCTGCCGAGCGCTACGCCCGTGGCGGTGTCGGCCAGGCCGGCGCCCAGGCGGAGCCGTTTGCTGCCTGGATCGACGAGTGGAATTTTGCCAGCCGTCCCGGCGCGGCCAGCCCCTTGACAGACATGCAACTCAAGGCCGGCGGCGCGCAGTTTGCCTACGATTTGCGCTTGACCTCCAGCCGCCCACTGGTGCTGCAAGGTGACCGTGGCTACAGCCGTAAATCGGATCAGGGCCAGGCGTCGTATTACTACAGTCAGCCGTTTTTTACGGCCAGCGGCAGTATCAGCCTGGATGGCAAGGTGTATCAGGTGACCGGGCCGGCCTGGCTGGATCGGGAGTGGAGCAGCCAACCCCTGGCCGCCAGCCAGACGGGCTGGGACTGGTTTTCGCTGCACCTGGACAGGGGCGAGCAGTTGATGCTGTTTCGTGTGCGGCAGAAGGACGGTTCGGGCTACCTGACGGGTACCTGGATTGATCCGCAAGGGGGGACGCAGACCTTGCACAACGCCGATATCCAGCTCACGCCATTGGCCACCACCGAGATTGACGGGCGCCGTATTCCCACGCGCTGGTCGCTGAAGATTCCCGGCAAGGGCTTGGATATCACGACTCAAGCCGTCAACCCCAAGGCCTGGATGGATTTGAATATTCCGTACTGGGAAGGGCCGGTGGAGTTTGAGGGTGGGGTGGGGTATCTGGAGATGACCGGGTATTAGACGTGGTTGTGGATGTACACCTGTTCAAATGTGGGAGGGGGTCTGTTGTGGCGAGCGGGCTTGCCCCGCGTTGGGGTGCGAAGCGCCCCCAATCAAGAAAAACGCGGTGTACCTGACACTACTCAGAGCCTGGTTCTGGGGCTGCTTCGCACCCCAACGCGGGGCAAGCCCGCTCGCCACGACAGGCCCGCTCGCCAAAGTAAAAGTGGTAAAGGTTTGACGGTAGGTCGGGCCGCTTTCTGTAAGCGCAAATTCTCTGCTGTGTAGGCAGCTTCCCAAATGTGATGGACCCCTCCCGGACTTGTGTCCAGGCCGTGCTTCCCTGCTTATATTTCGACGCCAGTTTCATTGCATCCCGGATGTAAGGCATGGCGCAGAGCTACATCAATGACCGCACAACGGACTACGAGAGTTTGAAATCGCGCTTGATGGGCGGCGGCCTGAATCGACAGCGCTCTGATCATTTCGACGTACTGAATCGACACCTGCGCCCCGGTCTTGTGGCACCGGGGCAATTGGTGATTATTCCCGATGCTGGCAGCGTGAGCTGTTCCGGCGAGGAGGCCTGGTTGATGCGGCATGCTGAACAGGTTCGTCGCAGCCTGGAGCTGAATACGTCGGCCGGCGCGGTGGTGATCGGCAATTATGATTTGCTGCAGAGTTTTCTTGCGTATGGCTCGATTGGTGTGGGAAGCGCAGCGTCTGGCTGGGGGCGGCATCTGGATGAAGTGGGGCGAACACTGGGAGAAATCGAACATTTGCATCAACGGTTGAAGAGTGGCGGGTTGGACAGGGATGGATTTGTTCGGCAGCGGCAGATGCTGTTTGGTCGATTGGATGCGCAGTTGCAAGGAGCGGCGCGTTTCGGGACGGGATTGCAAGGCAATCAATCGTTGAAGAAAGTGCTCGGATTGTCGACTAAAAGTTATCTGCACAAGAATGAAATTGCAGGGTATGCGCAAAGAATCAAGGCGATAACGCAGACGTCGAAGTGGTTGGGCAAAGGGACATATGCAGGATTGCTGTTGGATGTTGGCGTCACAGGTTTGGAGATCAAGGAAGCCTTTATGACGAGTAAGGAAGCGCAGTGCAGACGAGCGAAATATGTGGAGGCGGGCAGGTTTGTGGGCGGGGTGACGGGAGCTGCCATTGGGGCAAAATTAGCTGCTGATGTAGCTCGTAGTGCTTGTCGCTTGTATCTGGGCGTTTATTTGAAAGGAAATGGATTACTTGCGTGTGGGGTCATTGGAGGTGCAGCGGGAGGCAGCGCAGGCGGAAATGCTGGCGGTGCTGGCGGTGCTTTTTTGGGTGGGAGATCATCGAGGTTGATGGAGACTTGATATTCGACCCTGAAGGGGCCTGACAATTGTCATTCTTTCTCGTCTACACCGTCGTCTGGTTTTTTGGAGGCCTTGTTACCCTGGGGCTGCGACTATTTGCCGAATACGTAAAACTCGACAGTCTGGAAAGCTGCTTCAGCCAAAATGAAAAGGTTCGCGACACTAAACGCTTTTGGGGAAGAAACCAGCCGATCGACAGGTTTTATCGCATGTTGCAGATTTATGAGTTTTTGTCCGATTCCAAATGCCATTTGGAAGCGGGGTTGGTGACGGAGGCCGAACTGAAGTCCATTCCTTTGTCACTCAGGCGTTGGGTGTTGTGGCCCTTTTACCTTACTTATATCTGGGGGGGCGCAACCATCGTTTGGTGCGTCTGGTTTTGGTGGTTCGACATTCAAATCTGATGTGATCCAACTGACGCCGTGAAAAAAGTTTTATGACTGAGGCAGAGTTATCCGCCGTTCCGCTATCACTCAAACGCTGGACCGGATGGCCCTATCGACTTGCGATGATTTGGGCTGTCAGTAGGGGCTATTGGTGCGCCTGGCTTCAGTGAACACTCCCGACTACCGGCTATTGTCAGAAATTTCCCGAAGGAGTACAAATGTACTCCATGACGACTCTAACCCCACGCCGTACCGCCATTCTGACCTTTATCCGCGATCGCATCGCGCAGCAAGGGCAGCCCCCCAGCCTCGCCGAGATCGCCGAGGCGTTCGGCTTTGCCTCGCGCAGCGTGGCACGCAAGCATGTGCTGGCGCTGACTGAAGCCGGTTTTATCGAGGTCAACCCCAACCAGGCCCGTGGCATTCGCCTGCTCAATCAGCCGGCGCGGCCCGACTGGCTGGATGTTCCGGTGCTCGGTCGCGTGGCCGCCGGGCTGCCCATCGGTGCCGATGCCGAGGTGCACAGCCGCCTGCAACTGGACCCGACCACGTTCGCCAAAACTCCGGATTACCTGCTGCGGGTGCAGGGCGATTCGATGATCGAAGACGGCATTCTCGACGGTGATCTGGTGGGCGTGCGCCGCAGTGCCGAGGCCGTAAACGGGCAGATCGTGGTGGCGCGCCTGGATGGCGAAGTCACCATCAAGCGGCTCGAGCGCCATGGCGACAGCGTGCGCCTGCTGCCGCGCAACCCTGCGTATCAGCCCATCGTGGTGGGGCCTGATCAGGACCTGGCCATCGAAGGGGTGTTCTGCGGCCTGGTGAGGCAGGGTTGATGGGCGCCGTCATTGCGCTGGACACGCTGTTCAATGGCGGCCGCGTGTGGAAAGGCCGGCCCGCCGCGCCACCGGCCAGCGTGCACCCCACGGGGCTGGCGGCGCTGGATGCGGTGCTGCCCAGCGGTGGCTGGCCGGAGTCAGCCCTCAGCGAAATCCTGATGGCCACGGAGGGCGTAGGCGAATTGCAACTGGTGCTGCCGACCCTGGCGCGCCTGTCGGCGGCGGGGGAGCGCATCGTGCTGGTGGCGCCGCCTTACACGCCGTACGCCCATGCCTGGCACAACGCCGGGGTGGACCTGCGCCAGCTCGCCGTCATCCGGGCCGAGGAACGCGACGCGCTGTGGGCGGCGGAACAGTGCCTGCGTTCCGGCAGTTGCGGCGCGGTGCTGTGCTGGCCGCGCAAGGCCGATGACCGCGCCTTGCGCCGCCTGCAGGTGGCGGCGGAAACCGGGCAGACCCTGGCGTTTGCCTGGCGCGCATTGGGCGAGGCGGTCAATGCGTCGCCGGCGGCTCTGCGTCTGGCGGTCGAGGCGCGGCCTGCGCAGGTGCGCGTGCTCAAGTGCCGGGGCGGGCTGGCCCATCCGGCGCCGATTGCGCTGGCCGGGCACTGAGGTTGCCATGCGCTGGGTGTGTATTGTCTTCCCGCAATTGGCGCTGGACGGGGTGCAGCGTCTGCATCCCGAGCCGGACCAACCGCTGGTGCTGCTGGCGGGTACGCCGCAGCGCCGCGTCGTGCAAACGGCCAATGCCGCCGCGCGCGCCTTGGGCTTGCGCCCCGGTCAGTCGCTGACGGCCGCCCATGCGCTGAGCAAAACCTTTGCCAGCGCCGAGTACGACCCGGTTCAAATCGAACACTGGCAACAGTTTCTCGCGGCCTGGGCCTACCGTTTCAGTTCCCAGGTCAGTGTGTTTTATCCGCGTGCGCTGCTGTTCGAGATCGAGTCGAGCCTGGGCCTGTTCGGGCCCTGGCCGCAGTTCGAGGCGCGCTTGCGCAAGGAACTCACCGAACTGGGGTTTCGCCACCGCATCGTCGCCGCCCCCAACCCGGCGGCGGCGCGGGTGCTGGCGAACCTCTACGATGGCCTGGCCGTGGCCGATGACAGCGCCTTGCTGCACGCCCTGGCGCCGCTGCCCATCGACCGTGCAGGCCTGAACCCGCAGGCCGCCACCGCCTTGTCGCGCATGGGCCTGCGCACGCTGGCGCAGGTGCAGGCGCTGCCCCGGCATACCCTGGCGCGGCGCTTTGACGCCGGGCTGCTGCAGCACCTGGATACATTGACCGGGCAGCGCCCCCTGGCCCTGGCCTTCTATCAGCCGCCAGACCAGTTCGATGCGCGTATCGAATTGAATTTCGACGTGCACTCCCACCAGGCGCTGCTGTTTCCCTTGCGCCGCCTGACCGGCGATCTATCAGCCTTCCTCTGCGGTCGCGACAGCGGCGTGCAACGGTTCGACCTGCACCTGGAACACGCCCAGGCGCCGGACAGCGTGATCAAGGTCGGCCTGCTCAGCGCCGAGCGCGAACCGGCGATGCTGTTCGAGCTGGCTCGCGGGCGGCTTGAGCAGGTGCAGGTTACCGCGCCGGTACGCGGCTTTCGCCTGGTGGCCGAGGACCTGCCGTTGTTCGTGCCCCAGCGCCAGGACCTGTTCGACGACCGCCCGCAACAAACCCTGCCGTGGGAACAGTTGCGCGAACGCCTGCGCGCGCGCCTGGGGGATGAGGCGGTGCAGGGCCTGCGTTTTCATGCCGATCACCGCCCCGAATGTGCCTGGCAGGCGGTGGTCGACAAACACCCCTGCCCACCCCTGAACAAGGTGCAACGCCCCGGCTGGCTGCTGCGCGAACCAACCCTGCTGGCCGAGCAGGGGGTGCAGATTCTGATGGGCCCGGAACGCATCGAATCCGGCTGGTGGGACGGCGCCGACATCCGCCGCGACTACTACCTGATCCAGACCCGCGCCGGTCAGCAGGGCTGGGCCTACCGCAGCGTGGGGCAAAGCGACGGGTTATGGCTGCAAGGCTGGTTTGCATGAACTACGCCGAACTGCACTGCCTGTCCAACTTCAGCTTCCAGCGCGGCGCCTCAAGTGCGCTGGAGTTGTTCGAGCGTGCCAAACAACAGGGTTACCGCGCGCTGGCGATCACCGATGAGTGCACCTTGTCGGGCATCGTGCGGGCCTGGCAGGCGGCGAAGGCGGTGGAGGTGCCGCTGATCATCGGCAGCGAGATGCGCATCGAAAACGGCCCGAGACTGGTGTTGCTGGTGCAGGACCTCATCGGTTACCAGCACCTGTGCCGGCTGATCACCCTGGCCCGGCGGCGTGCCGAAAAGGGCCGTTATCGCCTGCTGCGGGAGGACTTCGACACACCGTTTTCCGGCCTGCTGGCGCTGTGGGTGGCCGAAGACGGCAATACCCAGGCCGATATCCAATGGCTGCGCCGCACCTTTGTCGACGGCCTGTGGCTGGCGGTGCACCTGCACTGCGGCCAGGACGATGCGCGCCATCTGGAGCAGCGCCTGCAACTGGCCGCCAGCCTGCACATCCCGGCGGTGGCCTGTGGCGATGTGCACATGCATGCGCGCGGTCGCCGGGCCCTGCAAGACACCATGACCGCCATCCGCCATCACGTACCGGTGGCCGAAGCCGGCACGCGCCTGCACCCCAATGGCGAACGCCACCTGCGCAGCCGCGAGGCCCTGGCCGCGCTGTACCCCCAGGCCTTGCTCGACGAAACCCTGGCCATCGCCCGCCGCTGCACCTTCGACCTCGGCCAGTTGCGCTACCACTATCCGCGCGAGCTGGTGCCCGACGGCCACAGCGCCAAGAGCTGGCTGCGTACCCTCACCGAAGAAGGCATCGCCCGGCGCTGGCCCCAGGGCGTCGAGGCCGGCACCCTGGAGCAGATCAACATCGAGCTGGCGCTGATCAGCGAGCTGGGCTACGAAAGCTACTTCCTCACGGTGCACGACATCGTACGTTTCGCCCGCAGCCGTTCGATCCTGTGCCAGGGGCGCGGCTCCGCGGCCAATTCGGCGGTGTGCTTTGCCCTGGGCATCACCGAAATCGACCCGAGCCTGACCCGGCTGCTGTTCGAGCGCTTCCTGTCCAGGGAGCGCAACGAACCGCCGGACATAGACGTCGACTTCGAGCACGAACGCCGCGAGGAGGTGCTGCAATACGTGTTCCAACGCTACGGGCGTGCCCGCGCGGCGTTGACGGCGGTGGTCAGCAGTTATCACGCGGCCGGCGCAGTGCGCGATGTGGCCAAGGCCCTGGGCTTGCCCGCCGACCAGATCAACGCGCTGGCCGAGTGCTGCGGGCGCTGGAGTGATGATGCGCCACCGCTGGCACGCCTGCGTGAAAGCGGCTTCGACCCGGACAGCCCGATCCTGCGCCGGGTGCTCACGCTGACCCAACAGTTGATCGGCTTCCCCCGGCACCTGTCCCAGCACCCCGGCGGCTTCGTGATTTCCGAACACCCGCTGGACACCCTGGTGCCGGTGGAAAACGCGGCCATGGCCGAGCGCACCATCATCCAGTGGGACAAGGACGACCTCGACGCCGTGGGCCTGCTCAAGGTGGATATCCTCGCCCTGGGCATGCTCAGCGCGATCCGCCGCTGCTTCGACCTGCTGCGCCGCCACCGCAACCAGGACCTGACGCTGGCGTCGATCCCCAAGGAAGACCCGGCCACCTACGCGATGATCAGCAAGGCCGACACCATCGGTGTGTTCCAGATCGAGTCGCGGGCGCAGATGTCGATGTTGCCCAGGCTCAAGCCGCAGACGTTTTACGACCTGGTGATTGAAGTCGCCATCGTACGGCCCGGGCCGATTCAGGGCGGCATGGTGCATCCGTATCTGCGTCGGCGTAATAAAGAAGAACCCACGACTTATCCGTCGCCTGCCTTAAAAGAGGTGCTGGAACGCACCCTGGGCATCCCGCTGTTCCAGGAACAGGTGATGCAGATCGCCATGGTCGCCGCCGACTACAGCCCCGGCGAGGCCGACCAGTTGCGCCGTTCCATGGCTGCCTGGAAACGCCATGGCGGGCTGGAGCCCCATCAGGAACGCCTGCGCACCGGCATGATGAAAAACGGCTACACCGAAGCCTTTGCCGCGCAGATCTTCGAGCAGATCAAGGGCTTTGGCAGCTATGGTTTTCCCGAGTCCCACGCGGCCAGCTTTGCCCTGCTGACCTACGCCAGTTGCTGGCTCAAGTGCCATGAGCCGGCGGCGTTCGCCTGTGCGCTGATCAACAGTTGGCCCATGGGTTTCTACAGCCCGGACCAGATCCTGCAGGACGCACGCCGCCATCGCCTGCAGATCCGCCCGGTGGACGTGCTCGCCAGTGACTGGGATTGCAGCCTGGAGCCCATCGACGGCCAGCAACCGGCGATTCGCCTGGGGCTGCGCATGATCTCGGGGTTTCGCGAAGACGACGCGCGGCGCATCGAGGCCGCGCGCGGGCGTCGTGTGTTCGGCGACATTGCCGACCTCGACGAGCGGGCCGGGCTGGATTCGCGTGCCCAGGCCCTGCTGGCCGATGCCGGTGCATTACGTGCGCTGGCCGGCAACCGGCACCAGGCGCGCTGGGACGTGGCCGGGGTGCATAAACAGCTGGGGCTGTTTGCCGGCCTGCCCGGCGCCGACGCAACCCCGGTGGCGTTGCCCGCGCCAACGTTGGGCGAAGACCTGCACGCCGACTACGCCACCCTCGGCACCACCCTGGGCCCGCACCCGCTGGCCTTGCTGCGCGGGGAGTTGCGCAAGCGGCGTTGTCGCAGCTCCCGCGAGCTGGCGACGGTGGAACATGGGCGCAACGTCAGTGTGGCGGGGCTGGTCACGGGGCGGCAAAGGCCCGGCACTGCCAGCGGCGTGACCTTCGTCACCCTGGAAGATGAATTCGGCAACCTCAATGTGGTGGTCTGGCGCGACCTCGCCGAGCGCCAGCGCCAGGCCCTGGTGGGTTCGCGCCTGCTCAAGGTGGATGGGCGTTGGGAGGCGGTGGGCGAAGTGCGGCACCTGATCGCCGGGCGTCTCACCGACCTCACGCCGCTGCTGGACGGCATCCATGTGCGCAGCCGGGATTTCCATTGAAGCCGTTGATTGCATAGTGTTTGCGCCCTAAATAAGTCCGGATGAAACCATCTACAACTGGCGTGCTCCAAACCTTGCAAACGTCCTCTTTGTGCAGAGCCCAACCATGCAATTTTTATCCAACCCACATGACTGTGAAGGCTGGGCCGGTGAAATGGCCCAACGCATTCGCGCGTTCGACTGGTCGAACACCGACCTGGGGCCGCTCGACGAATGGTCGACCAGTCTGGCTTGCACGGTGCAGATGATGCTCGCATCTCCCGTGCCGATGGTGATGCTGTGGGGGCGGGCGGGTTACATGATCTACAACGACAGCTATTCGGTGTTCGCCGGCGGGCGCCATCCCTACCTGCTGGGCACGCCGGTGGAGCAGGGCTGGCCGGAAGTGGCCGAGTTCAACCGGCATGTGGTGGACACCTGCCTGGCCGGCGGCACCCTGTCGTTCAACAACAAGGAACTGGTGCTGTCGCGTCACGGCAGGCCCGAAACCCTGTGGCTCGACCTTTATTACAGCCCGGTTGCCGGCGACAACCAGCAACCGGCCGGGGTGTTGGCGATTGTGGTGGAGACCACCGAACTGGTGAAGTCCGAGCGGGTGCGCCAGGAGCTCACCCACAACCTTGAGCAGCGCGTCGCCGCCGAAGTGCAGGCGCGTTCGACCGCGGAGGAACAGTTGCGCCAGTCGCAGAAACTCGAAGCCATCGGCGGCCTGACCGGCGGCGTGGCCCACGACTTCAACAATCTGCTGCAAGTGATCGCCGGCAACCTGCACCTGCTGGCCCGGCATGAGCCGGATAACCCTCAGGTACAGCGCCGTGTCACGGCGGCCATCGCCGCCGTGGAGCGGGGCGCCAAGCTGTCCTCGCAATTGCTCGCGTTTGCCCGTCGTCAGCCGCTGTCGCCGGCGGTGTACAACCCTTTGCGCATTTATGAAAGCCTCGGCGAGCTGTTGCAGCGTGCGCTGGGTGAAACCATCCATATCGATGTGCAACTGCCGCGCGACCCGTGGCGCATTCACGTCGACCGCAACCAGTTGGAAAATGCCCTGCTCAATCTGGCGATCAACGCGCGGGACGCCATGAAAGGCGAAGGCGTGATTCGCATCAGTGGCGAAAACATCATCCTCAATCCCAAGGATTGCGTGGGCAAAAGCATCAGCCCCGGCGAGTACGTGCGCCTGTCGGTGAGCGACACCGGGGTGGGCATGTCACCGGCGATCCAGGCCAAGGTGTTCGAACCGTTCTTCACCACCAAGCGCGACGGCCACGGCACCGGGCTGGGCTTGAGCATGGTGTTCGGCTTTGTGCGCCAAAGCGGCGGGCATGTCGACGTGTGCAGCGCCGAAGGCAAGGGCACCGTGGTGCAGTTGTATTTCCCGCGCAGCCTTGGTGAGGAATGCGGGGAGTCGGTGGATGAGCCCGTGGAGACTGTCGGCGGCCAGGAAACCATCCTGGTGGTCGAGGATAACGAAGGCGTGCGCCTCACCGTGGTGGAAGTGCTCGAACAGTCGGGCTACACCGTGCTCACCGCCGACGACGGCGACCAGGCCATGCAAAAGCTGCAAACCGGCCTGCAACCGGAACTGATCTTTACCGACGTGGTGATGCCGGGCCGGGTCAAAAGTACCGACCTGGCCGACTGGGCTCGCCAGCAACAGCCGCCGGTGCCGGTGCTGTTCACCTCCGGCCACACCCGCGACATTCTCTCCAGCAACCACCTGCTGAGCCCCGACATTCATCTGCTGAGCAAGCCCTACAGCCCCGAAGCCCTCACGCTACGGGTGCGCAGCATGCTTACCGCACGACAAGGTTGCCAATGACTTCACCGCGCAGCATTCCCCCGATCTCCGTCCAACGCCCAGGTTTCGTCCGGGTACGCGGCGCCCGCGAACACAACCTGCGCAACGTCGACGTGGATATTCCACGGGATGCCCTGGTGGTGTTTACCGGCGTGTCAGGTTCCGGCAAGTCGTCACTGGCGTTTTCCACGGTGTATGCCGAGGCCCAGCGCCGTTATTTCGAGTCGGTGGCGCCTTATGCGCGGCGCCTGATCGATCAGGTCGGCGTGCCGGACGTGGACTCCATCGAAGGCCTGCCGCCGGCCGTGGCCCTGCAACAACAGCGCGGCACGCCGAGCGCGCGTTCCTCGGTGGGCAGTGTGACCACCTTGTCGAGCCTGATCCGCATGCTGTATTCGCGCGCCGGCAGCTACCCGCCGGGCCAGGCGATGCTGTATGCCGAGGACTTTTCGCCGAACCTGCCCCAGGGCGCCTGCCCGGAGTGCCATGGCCTGGGCCGCGTGTATGAGGTGACCGAGGCGCTGATGGTGCCCGATCCCTCATTGACGATCCGCCAGCGTGCGGTGGCCGCCTGGCCGTTGGCGTGGCAGGGCCAGAACCTGCGCGACATCCTCGTGACCCTGGGCTATGACGTCGATATCCCCTGGCGCGACCTGCCGAAAAAGCAGCGTGACTGGATCCTCTTCACCGAAGAAACCCCGACGGTGCCGGTGTACGCCGGCTTCACCCCGGCGCAGACCCGCGACGCGTTGAAGCGCAAGCTGGAGCCGAGTTACCAGGGCACATTCAGCGGTGCGCGGCGCTATATCCTGCACACCTTCAGTCACACCCAAAGCGCGCTGATGAAAAAGCGCGTGTCGCAGTTCATGCAAGGCAGCGCCTGCCCGCTGTGCGAGGGCAAGCGCCTGACGCGTGCGGCGCTGTCGGTGAAATTTGCCGGGGTGGATATCGGCGAGTTGTCGCAGCTGTCTCTTTCGCAACTGGCCGAACTGTTGCGCCCGGTGGCGGCAGGGCAGGACCGCATGAAGTTGTCGGTGGAGAAACGCCTGGCCGCGCAACGCATCGCCCAGGACCTGCTCGAACGGGTCAGCACCTTGATCGACCTGGGCCTGGGTTACCTGTCCCTGGAGCGCAGCACGCCGACCCTGTCGTCCGGCGAGTTGCAGCGTTTGCGCCTGGCCACGCAATTGGGCTCGCAGTTGTTCGGCGTGATCTATGTGCTGGACGAGCCCTCGGCGGGCTTGCACCCGGCCGATGGCGAGGCGCTGTTCACCGCGCTCGAGCGCCTGAAAGCCGCCGGCAATTCGCTGTTCGTGGTGGAGCATGACCTGGAAACCATGCGCCGCGCCGACTGGCTGATCGACGTGGGCCCGGCCGCCGGCGAACACGGCGGGCAAGTGCTGTACAGCGGCCCGCCGGCCGGGCTGGCGCACGTGCAGGCTTCGCAGACCCGCGCGTACCTGTTTGCCGAAGGGCAGGCGTTGCCCTCGACGCGCCGTGAGCCCGCCCAGTGGCTGCAGCTGGAAGGGGTGACGCGCAACAACCTCAATGACGTGAAGGTGGATTTCCCGTTGGGCTGTTTCACGGCGGTGACCGGTATTTCCGGCTCGGGCAAATCCAGCCTGGTCAGCCAGGCGCTGCTGGACCTGGTGGGCAGCGGCCTCGGCAGCCGGGTGGTCAATGACGAAGAACCCAGCCTGGAGGACGACGCCCCGCAAACCAGTGGCGGGCACATCCGCTCCGGGCTCGAGCATATCCGTCGGCTGGTGCAGGTGGACCAGAAACCCATCGGCCGTACGCCGCGTTCCAATCTGGCAACCTACACCGGGCTGTTCGACAACGTGCGCAAACTGTTTGCCGCCACGCCGGCGGCCACGAAGCGCGGGTATGACGCGGGGCAGTTCTCGTTCAACGTCGCCAAGGGCCGTTGCCCGCAGTGCGAGGGTGAAGGGTTTGTCAGCGTTGAGTTGCTGTTCATGCCCAGCGTGTACGCGCCATGCCCGACCTGTCACGGTGCGCGCTACAACCCCGAGACCCTGGCGATCAAATGGCAAGGCCTGAGCATCGCCCAGGTGCTGGGGCTGACGGTGGAACAGGCGGTCGAGGTGTTCGCCGAGCAACCTGCTGTGCTGCGTTCACTGCAGGTGCTGCGCGATATCGGTTTGGGCTACTTGCGCCTGGGTCAGCCGGCGACCGAGCTGTCCGGTGGCGAAGCGCAACGCATCAAGCTCGCCACCGAGCTGCAACGCAATGCCCGGGGCGCGACCTTGTATGTGCTCGACGAGCCGACCACCGGATTGCATCCCCGCGACGTCGACCGCTTGCTCAGCCAGCTCAATCAACTGGTGGACGCAGGGCACACGGTGGTTGTGGTGGAGCATGAAATGCGCGTAGTGGCCCAGAGTGACTGGGTGATCGACATCGGGCCGGGGGCCGGCGATGAGGGCGGCACCGTGGTTGCCTGTGGCACGCCGCAAAAGGTCGCCAGGAGCAAGAAAAGCCGCACCGCGCCGTTTCTGGCGCGCGAGCGGGTCTAACAACCAGGGAAGGTCACCTGTGGGAGCAGTGTTGGGTCAGTTGGATGTGTGTTTGGGCTTCTTGAGTAAATCTCAGGTGATCACGAACCTGTGCGGCCACCTTCGGCCAATGTGAGAGGGGGCTTGCTCCCGATAGCGGTGGGTCAGTCAATGCAGATGTTGACTGTGACACCGCCATCGGGAGCAAGCCCCTCCCACAGGTGGATCAGTGTTGATTCAGCTGGATTTGCTGCTTGGCCTGCTTGACCACATTTTCCACGGTGAAGCCGAACTTCTCCTGCAGTTTGGCCAGTGGGGCCGAGGCGCCGAAGCTGTTCATCACCACTTTGGCGCCGGTCTGCCCGACATAGCGGTCCCAGCCCAGCGGGCCGGCCTGTTCCACCACCACGCGGGCTTTCACCGCGGGCGGCAAGACGCTGTCGCGGTAGGCCTGGTCCTGGTCTTCGAACAGTTCCCAGCTGGGCATCGAGACGACCTGCGCGGCAATCCCTTCACCCTTGAGCTGTTCATACGCCGCCACCGCCAGGCTCACTTCACTGCCCGTCGCCAACAGCAGCACTTGAGGTTGCTCGGCACCCGCCAGCACATAGGCACCCTTGGCCGCGCCGCTGGCGGCTGCGTACTTCGTACGGTCCAGGGTCGGCAGCGGCTGGCGCGAGAGCACCACACAACTGGGCCGATGGGTTTGCGCCAGCGCCACTTTCCACACTTCCAGGGTTTCATTTGCATCGCCCGGGCGCAGGGTCAGCAGTCCCGGTGTGGCGCGCAGTTGGGTCAGGTGCTCGATGGGCTGGTGAGTGGGGCCGTCTTCGCCCACGCCGATCGAGTCATGGGTAAACACGAACACCACCGGCAGCTCCATGATCGCCGCCAGGCGGATCGGCGGTTTCATGTAGTCGCTGAACACCAGGAAGGTCGAGGTGTACGGCCGCAGGTAGGACAGCGCCATACCGTTGGCAATCGCGCCCATGGCGTGTTCGCGGATGCCGAAGTGCAGGTTGCGCCCGCTGTAGTCATCGGCGCTGAAACGCCCGGCGCCGTCGAAGGTGAGGTTGGTCTTGGTCGAAGGCGACAAATCCGCCGAACCGCCGAGCAGCCAGGGAATCTGCTGGGCGAAGGCGTTCAGCACCTCGCCACCGGCGGCGCGGCTGGCCACGCCCTTGGCGTCGGCCGCATAGTCGGGCAGTTGCGCCTGCCACTGCGCGGGCATTTCACCGGCGCGCATGCGCTGCAGTTCATCGGCCAGTTGCGGGTCGAGGCGCGACAGGGTCTGGTTCCACTGCGCAAACAAAGGCTCGGCACGCTCATGCAGCGCGTCACGCAATACCGTACGCGCGACTTCGGGCACCAGGAAGCTGGAATCTTCCGGCCATCCGTAGGCCGCCTTGGTCAGGCGAATTTCGTCGTCACCCAACGGCTCGCCGTGGGCCGCTGCGGTGTTGTGTTTGTGCGGCGAGCCGTAGCCGATCACGCTGTCCACCACAATAAGGGTCGGCGCGCCGGTGTTGGCCTGGAAGGTGGTCAATGCGTCGCTCAATGCCTGCAAATCATTGGCATCGGTGACGTGCAGGGTGTGCCAGCCATAGGCCTGGAACCGTTTGATCACGTCTTCGCTGAACGCCAGTTCCGTATGGCCTTCGATGCTGATGGTGTTGTTGTCGTAGATCCAGCACAGGTTATCCAGCTTCAAGTGGCCGGCCATCGACGCGGCTTCGCTGCTGATGCCTTCCATCATGTCGCCGTCGCCGCACAGGGTGTAGACGTTGTAATCGAACAGCACCTGACCGTCGCGGTTGAAGCGCTTGGCCAGCCAGCGCTCGGCCATCGCCATGCCGACGCTGTTGGCGCAGCCCTGGCCGAGCGGGCCGGTGGTGGTCTCCACGCCAGTGGTCATGCGGTACTCGGGGTGCCCTGGGGTTTTGGAACTCATCTGCCGGAACTGCTTGATATCGTCCAGGCTGATTGCCGGCTGGCCGCTGCGCTTGCCGTGGGCGTCGATCTCGACCACACCGGCCAGGTGCAGCAGCGAATACAGCAGCATCGACGCATGGCCCACCGACAGCACAAAGCGGTCGCGGTTGGGCCAGTCCGGGTGCTCGGGGTGATAGCGCAGGAATCGACTCCACAGCGTATACCCCACCGGCGCCAGGCCCATGGGCGTGCCCGGATGGCCGGAGTTGGCCTTCTGCACGGCGTCCATGGCCAGGGTGCGGAGGGTGTTGATGCATTGGGTGTCGACAGCGGTGGCAGCGTGATTCATGAACCGGTCTCCCTTGGGTGGCGATCTACAGTGGAGGGCAGCTCAGCGCAAAGGTTTGATCCCATCCTTCGCGCCGCGACGAACGGAACCGATGGGCTTGAAACATGACAAGCGCGTCAGGAATGGGCTAGTTTCAAAGGCGTAAGCCATTGATCAACGTGAGGAGGTAGGCCATGCCAGTTAAACACGACCTGTATCAGGACCTGGGGATGAGCAAGGACGACGTTCACAAACACAGGGCGAACGATAAACGGCTGGACGCGCTGCTCACTCGCTATGACGCCGCCGACAAGGACGTGCTGGAGGCGGAAAAAGCCAGTGCCAACGATGAGGATGTAGAGAAGCTCAAGAAGAAACGCCTGTTGATCAAGGACGAGATCAGCGGCCGCCTGAGCTGAATGCCAACGGCTGTAGGAGCACGCTTGCTCCTACAGCAATGCCTGGGTGCAGGCGTCGATGGAACGCTGCTGCGTCTGTGCATACAACTGCAATTCATCGATTGTCCTGCACCCCAGCGCCTGCTCGAACTCGGCCTGGTTCGAGTTCGCCGCATAGTGACTCTGCGCCGCATCCCCCAAATTCGACTGGAAAATCCCCGCCGCACTCACTGGCAGAAAATCCTCATACACCAAGGGTTCAATCGCCACATGGCCGGCGCGCAAAAGTGCCTCCAGCGTGTGCGGCCGGTCGGCCTGGCCGCGTGCTGCCAGGCCCTGCTCGGTGGCGAAATAACGAAAATAGGCCAGGCCCTGTTCACGCATCAGCCCATGATCGTCGGGGAACGCCTGGAAGTGCTGTGCCATCAACTGCGTGTAGCGCCCGGCGTTGGCCTCGTTGGGAAAGGCACCCAGTTCCTCGCGCGCGGCGTTCAGCAGTTGGTCGTACAGCGCGCGGCCCTTGGGGGTGAGGGCGACGCCGCGTTGTTCGATTTCGCCGAAGCGCGCGCTGTGGCTGCCGTGGGCATCGGTGAAGGCGATGGGTTCGTCCAGCGCCTTGAAGCTGGTCTGGCGCAGCAGGATCGGGCAGCGGCGGCGCGGCGGTCCTTCGATCACCGCCTTGGGCGTGATGCCTTTGCCGGGCATCGCGGCCTGCACCTGGTCGATGTCCAGGGTGCGCGGGGTCAGGTGATTGATGTGCGGGCCCTTGAAGGCCACCACATCGGCGATCAGGCGGTGCTGGTCACTCAATTGCCGGTACTGCGCGCCGGTGACGGTAGCAGTGTGGTGCCAGCGAAAAGTCTCCAGGGCCTGGCGGATGAATTCATCGGCCTGCGCGGCGTTGAGGCCGCCGTGTTGCTCGGCGTGTTCGATCAGCGCCAAAGCGCCCGGGGTGAAGATCGAGCGTTTGGCCAGGGCGGTTTCGGCGAAGGCGCGCAGCTCGGGGTTTTCGATCAGTTCCAGGCGCAGCAGCGAGGTGAATACGCGGAACGGGCTGGTTTGCAACGCGCTTTCATGCATCGCACGAAACGCCGTGGAATGCACCGGCACCCCGGCCGGGGTCAGGTCGTAATAGCCCACCGGCTGCATGCCCATCACCGCGAATAGCCGGCGCAGGGTTGCCAGCTCGGCAGCCGTGCCCACACGAATGGCGCCGTGGCGTTCCATGTCCAGACGCTGGCGTTCGCCGGTGCGTTGCAGCTGTTGCGCCAGGCCCGGGTCGCTGTCGAGTACGCGGCGGTTGGTCTCGGCCACCAGCTCCAGCAGCGCGCCATAAAGCGGCACTTCATCGCGGTACATGTCGGACATGGCCCTGGAGAAACCTTTGCGAATGTCGTCGGGGCTGACGTGGGCGGTGCTGGACATAGAAAAATTCCTGATGGCAGTGGCGATGAGCGTGGCCGTTCACGGGATTTTGTTGGGCGCGGGGTGCGCGTGCAAACGAAGAATCCTCAGGACTTCATTCTGCAAATGAATGAAAGGCGTCTTCCAAGTCTTCATGTGCATCCGCGCGCGGTTGGGCTCTACACTGCGTCTATCAGGCAGGCGACGGAGGACTCCATGACGGCCACACCCAATACCCGACTACGTGAAACGGTTGAAGGCCAGCGCCTGGCGACCGAGGATGCCGAGGATTGGCGCGCGTGGGGGCCGTATTTGAGTGAGCGCCAATGGGGCACGGTGCGCGAAGACTACAGCGCCGACGGCGATGCCTGGCGCTACTTCCCCCATGAACATGCGCGCAGCCGCGCCTACCGCTGGGGCGAGGATGGCCTGGCCGGTTTCAGTGACAAGGCGCAGCGCTGGTGCCTGGGCCTGGCGCTGTGGAACGAGCGCGATGTGATCCTCAAGGAGCGCCTGTTCGGCCTGAACAACGCCGAGGGCAACCACGGTGAGGACGTCAAGGAGCTGTACTTTTTCGTCGACGGCGTGCCGAGCCATGCCTATATGCGCATGCTCTACAAATACCCCCATGCAGCGTTTCCCTATGCCGACCTGATCAGCGAAAACGCGCGACGCGGGCTGGGTGATGCCGAGTATGAAATCCTCGACACCGGCGTGTTTGCAGACAACCGCTATTGCGACGTCAGCGTCGAGTACGCCAAGCATCAGCCGGACGATATTTGTATGCGCGTCACCGTACACAACCGCGCCGAGCAGCCGACGCGCCTGCAGGTGCTGCCCCAGGTGTGGGCGCGCAACGACTGGAGCTGGACCGCTGACGCCGCCAAGCCGCAATTGAAACTCGACGGTGAGCGCGTGCTCGCGCGTCATCATGAATTGCCCGATTACCAGCTCGGCGCCTGGGGCCAGGACGGCGTGGAATGGCTGTTCTGCGAGAACGAAACCAACTACCCCAGGCTTGACGGGCAAGCCGCGCCCGGGCCGTTCAAGGATGGCATCAACGATTACGTGGTGGACGGTGTGCAGGCCGCCATTCGGCGTGACGCGGGCACCAAGGTCGCCGCGCGGTTCATCCTGGAGCTGGCGGGGCTGGAAAGCAAAACGGTCTACCTGCGCTTTGCGCCGGTGGGCGCGCCTGAGGTCAATGCGCGCAAGCTGTTCGACCAGCGCCGCGAGGAAACCGATGACTTCTACGCCGCCCTGCAACAGGGCCTCGTCGATGAAGACGCACGCAATGTGCAGCGTCAGGCCCTGGCCGGCCTGCTGTGGTCCAAGCAGCTCTATTATTTCGATGTGAACCAGTGGCTCGACGGCGACCCGGCCCAACCGGCGCCGCCGCCCGAGCGCTTGCACATTCGCAATACCCATTGGCGGCACTTGTCCAACTTCGACATCCTCTCAATGCCTGACACCTGGGAATACCCGTGGTACGCGTCCTGGGATCAGGGCTTCCAGGCGGTGGCGTTTGCCCTGATCGACCCGGGCTATGCCAAGCAACAACTGCTGCTGTTGGTGAAGGACCGCTTCATGCACCCCAATGGCCAGTTGCCGGCCTATGAGTGGCGTTTCGACGATGCCAACCCGCCGGTGCATGCCTGGGCCAGCTGGCGCGTGTATCAGCAGGACAAGGCGCTCACGGGCGTCGGCGATATGGATTTTCTCGAGCGGATTTTCCACAAGCTGCTGCTGAATTTTTCCTGGTGGGTCAACCGCAAGGATGCCGAGGGGCGCAACCTGTTTCAGGGCGGGTTTCTGGGCCTGGACAACATTGCCTTGTTCGACCGCTCGGCGACGTTGCCACCGGGTTATCAACTGGATCAGGCCGATGGCACCGCGTGGGTGGCAGCCTATGCGCTGGACCTGATGCGCATCGGCCTGGAGCTGGCCAGGCGCAATGCGGTGTACGTCGACATTGCGGTGAAGTTCTTCGAGCACTTCCTGTATATCGCCGGCGCCATCAACCGCGTCGACGACAGCGCCGAAGGCCTGTGGGATGAGCAGGACCTGTTTTTCTACGACGTGCTGCACCGCCCCGATGGCCACAGCGAGCCGGTGCGCCTGCGCTCGATTGTCGGCCTGATGCCGCTGTTCGCCGTGCTGGTGCTGGAGCAGCGCGAGCATGAAGGCCTGGCGGGGTTGCGCGAACGGCTGTTGGGCTTTATGCATCACCGGCCTGATCTGGCCAGGCTGGTGTCGCGCTGGAATGAACCGGGGCAGGGCAATCGCCTGTTGCTGGCGTTACTGCGCGGCGAGCGCACCAAGGACCTGCTGCGGCGCATGCTGGATGACGATGAGTTTCTCTCGGCGTTCGGCGTGCGCTCCTTGTCCAAAGCCTTCGCCGAGCAGCCGCTGGCGCTGCAGATGAATGGCGACAGCCTGAGCGCGCGCTATCAGCCCGGCGAATCCGATTCACGCCTGTACGGTGGCAATTCCAATTGGCGCGGGCCGGTGTGGATGCCGGTGAACTACATGCTGATCGAGTCGCTGCGCGAGTTTCATCGTTACTACGCGGATAATTTTTCGGTGGAGTACCCCACGGGGAGTGGTTATCTGGCGTCGATGGGGGAGGTCGCCGACAGCTTGAGTCAACGCTTGACGCGATTGTTTCTAAGGGATGAAAACGGCCTGCGGCCTTCGATGGCGGGGTATGCGCAGCTGGAGGCGGACCCGGCGAGTCGCGACCTGGTGCTGTTCCATGAGTATTTCCATGGAGAAACGGGGCGAGGCCTGGGGGCGTCGCATCAGACGGGGTGGAGCGCGTTGGTGGCGTTGTTGCTGCAACCGAAAAACTGATAGGGGAGGGGCGAGCCCCTCCCACGGGTACTCAGGACGGGAACAATTCGCTCAGCTTCATGGCCAGCATCATGTCGCCTTCGGTGCGCAGCTTGCCGCCCATGAACGCCTGCATGCCGTCGGTGGAGCCGTCGACGATGCCTTCCAGGGTTTCGCTGTCCATCACCAGCGTGACCTGGGCGTCCGGGTTTTCGCCTTCCAGCAGTTCGCAGGTCTTGTCCTTGACCACCAGCGAGAAGTTCTTGGTGTCATCGATACGGAAACCGAACACCAGGTCCAGACCTTCGGCGGCGCTTGGGTTGAATTTGGCTTTCATTGCTGCTACGGCTTTGGCTACGTCAGTCATGGTTTCGATCCTTTAGGGTAGAGTCCAGTGACCTTGGGGTCACGGTGGGCCGCAGTTCATCGGAACGTGATGAGCTGCGGCGCCTTCAACAGTTGCAAGTGCGCATGACTGTTGAAGGAAGCCAGGGCCACCTCGCGACCGCGGAATTTCAGCTGGTTGAGCGAGGTGTTAACAATTTGCCAGTTCAGCTCGAAGGCCTGCGCGGCAGGCATTCGGGTGATCAGGTGGAGCAGGGCGGTGATGGTGCCGCCGGAGGTGAACACGGCGATCTTGTCGGCGTCGTCGGCCTTATCCAGCAGACGCTGCAGACCGCCCTGTACGCGCTCGACGAACCCCAGCCAGCTTTCCAGCCCCGGCGGGTCGTAAGTGCCGGCCAGCCAGCGGTCGATGATCAGCGCAAAGATGCGCTGGAATTCGCGGCGGTTTTGCGCGGCGTTACGCAGGATGTCGAGGGCCTCGGGTTCTTCGCTCAACAGCTCGGGGAGCAGCGCGCGGATCACCGCTTCGGCGTCGAATTCATTGAATGCGCTGTCGGTTTCCACGGGCGGGACCGGTAAGCCGAGGGCGCTGAAGGATTCGAAGGTGGCGGTGGCAGTGTGCTGTTGGCGGCGCAGGTCACCGGCGATGCAGCGGTCGAAGGCAAGCCCCAGGTCGGCGAGATGACGACCGAGCACCTGCGCCTGTTCCACACCGATGGGCGACAGGACGTCATAGTCGTCTGCCCCGAAAGAGGCCTGGCCATGCCGAATCAGATAGATGCTGCCCACGTCCGTTTTCCTGGGTACGTTGAAACGTCCGACGAGGTTATGGGGATGCCCGGAAGCTGTCAATGGAAAAACATACGCTTGTTTTAAAAGGTAGTTGGAGGGCGGCTGCTGGCGGTTTGGGCACTGGTTTGCAGGCAGTGCCGCCGGTATGCTGGGGCCATCCGCGCCTGGCGCACTGCACTTGTAAGGAGAACCATGGATTTTCTGGCTGAATACGCGAGCTTTCTCGCAAAGACTGTCACCCTGGTGGTCGCGATTCTGGTCGTCCTGATCAGCTTCGCGGCGCTGCGCAGTAAAGGACGTCGCAAGTCCGCCGGCCAGTTGCAGGTCAGCAAGCTCAATGATTTCTACAAGGGGTTGCGTGAGCGCCTGGAGTCGTCCCTGCTCGACAAGGACCAGCTCAAGGCCCTGCGCAAGTCCGAAAGCAAAACCGAAAAGAAGAATAGCAAAAAGAAGCCAGAGGCCCGGCCCCGGGTGTTCGTGCTGGATTTCGATGGCGATATCAAGGCCTCGGCCACCGAGAGCCTGCGCCATGAAATCACCGCGTTGCTGAGCCTGGCCACGCCCGAGGACGAAGTGGTGCTGCGCCTGGAAAGCGGCGGCGGCATGGTGCACAGCTACGGCCTGGCCTCGTCGCAACTGGCGCGCATTCGCCAGGCGGGCGTGCCGTTGACCGTGTGCATCGACAAGATCGCGGCCAGCGGCGGCTACATGATGGCGTGCATTGGCGAGAAGATCATCAGCGCGCCGTTTGCCATCCTCGGCTCCATCGGTGTGGTCGCGCAGTTGCCCAACGTCAACCGCCTGCTTAAAAAGCACGACATCGACTTTGAAGTGCTGACTGCCGGTGAATACAAGCGCACCCTCACGGTGTTCGGCGAAAACACCGAGAAAGGCCGGGAGAAGTTTCAGGAAGACCTGGATATCACCCACCAACTGTTCAAGAACTTCGTCTCGCGTTACCGCCCGCAGCTGTCAATCGATGACGTTGCCACCGGAGAGGTGTGGCTGGGCGTTGCGGCGCTGGACAAGCAACTGGTGGACGCGCTGCAGACCAGCGACGAATACCTGGCCACCAAGGCCAAGACGGCCGAGGTGTTCCACCTGCACTACGCCGAGCGCAAGAGCCTGCAGGAACGTGTGGGCCTGGCGGCCAGCGGTTCAGTGGACCGGGTGCTGCTGACGTGGTGGAGCCGCCTGACCCAGCAGCGGTTCTGGTAAGACTGTAGTTTCTGTGACTAGCGGCTTGCCTGCGAAGATGATTTTTCGGTGCGCATATTCGTTTCTGCGGTAACGGCGACTTAGGGTTCCGCCCTGACGGCGGGTCACTTTGGAAAGCCCCAAAGTAACCAAAGGGCTCTTGCCCCAACACTCGGCACCTCGCCCAGGCTCGGTGTGCCCGAACGCAGGCTTTGGAGCGTGGGCCGCCGCGATGGGCCATCCTTGGCCCAGCGCGGCTAACCCGGCGTCCTGCCGGGTTACCCACGCTCCAAAACCTGCGTTCGGCCAGCGTGTTTGACGGGGCGCTTCCAGATCAAAAGCAAAGGCGCGGCGGCCTGAGCGCCGACCGGAATGGTTTGCGAACGCTGTACAAAATGTGGGAGGGGGCTTGCTCCCGATGGCGTCGGCCCAGCAAACATTGATGTTGAAGACCCACCGCTTTCGCGGGCAAGTCGAATCGTCGCACCGCCGCTTCCACAAGGGATCTGCGCTTAACTGACTGGCCTTAGGGCAATCCCGCTCGCCACAGTGATGTGGCTGTCTGACATTTCAGGCTTTAAAACCAGGCGTTCTCCCACAGTTGGATCTGCATGCATACCTGAATCAGAAGTTGACCGATGCACTTAAGCGGGCCGTCAACGGTGCGCCCTGGAACAGGTAGTCATCGCCCATGTACTCGCCCGCGTCGCGCCAGTATCGCTTGTCGAACAGGTTGTCGACGCTCAGGCGAAACACCGTTTCATAGCCATCGAGCCGGGTGGTGTAGCGGCTGCCGACATTGACCACCGCATAATCCCCCACCTCTGCATTGCCGGTGCGATTGGCGTACTTTTTGGCGCTGTAGTGCACGCCGCCCAGCACCGCCAGACCGTTCACCCACGGCAACGCGTAATCTCCATACACACTGGCGCGCAGCGTGGGCACGTTGATTGCCTGATGATCTTCATAACCCGGCGTGCCGCTGCCGCTCACCCGCGCACGAATCGCCGCCACGCTGGTTGCGATCTGCAGGCGCTCGGTGGCCCAGCCGTTGGCCGAGAGCTCCAGGCCTGTGTTTTTCTGCTCGCCCTGTTGTACGTAAGTGAAGTTGCCGGCGCCGTCGGGCTTGGCATATTGATAGGCCTGGCGCGTCTGGAACACGGCGGCGGCGAAGCTGATGCGGCGCCAGTCGTATTTCACCCCGGCTTCGATCTGCCGTGATGTGGTCGGTGCCAGGGTGGTATTGGCGTTGCTGGCAAACCACGGCGCGGTGCCGCCCAGGGACAGGCCCTTGCTGTAGCTGGTGTACAGCGAAACAGCCTGCACCGGCTTGTAGATCAACGCCGCCTGGGGCAGGAACACAGACTGTTGGGTATGCCGTGCCGGGTTGCCGTCGCTGTCGAAGGCGCGCTCATCCAGGCGTACTTCACGGCCGCCGACGACGGTTTGCCATTGTTCGCTCAGGCGCATGCGGTCGGTGACGAACACGCCGTACTGGCGGCTGTCGAGGGCCCGATGACTATCGTTGAGCGGCTTGTCGGTGGGGGTGAAGGTCGGCACGTCCTCGTCGACAGTGGCGGTGCCAATCAGCTCGTTGACTGGCATGCGTTTGTCGACCACCCGGCGAAAGGCGCTGCTGCCGAAGGTCAGCTCATGACCGATACCGGCGGTGTCGAACAGGCCGGTCATGGTTGTTTGCACTTCATCGTCGCGGCGCGTGTCATCCGGGCTGCGGAAGTCGTAGACGTCGTAATTGCCTTCGGGGCTGAAGTAGTTGGGCGTGCTCGAGCCGCTGCAACTGGCCGAACCGTAGCAGCCCCAGGCAAACGCGCTGTAGTCGTCGATCACCACCTGGCTGCGGGCTGCACTGAGGCTGCCTTTCCATTGGTCGCTGAAGCGGTACTCGAACTTGCCGTTGAGGTTCAGCGAGTCGATGCCCACCTGCCTGGAACCGCTCTGGTGCCCCAGCAGTTTTTTCGGCGATGCGCCGTGGGGCACTTCAGTGCCGCCCAGCAATTGATAGCCCGGCACCGAGCGCTGTTGCTTGTTCTGGTATTCCGCGTCCAGTTGCAACACGGCGTCTGGGCTGAGGTTCCAGTCAAAGGCCAGGGACACGAAATCGCGCCGGCCATCGGCGTGCTCCACATAGGTATTGAGGTCTTCATGGGCCACGTTGGCACGCAGGCCGAACTGCTGCTCGCTGCCGAACCAGCCGCCCACATCCGTGGCCACATAGCCGCTGCCGCGATCATCGGTGGAGACGGTGACCGAACGCACCTCTTCCGGGCGCTTGGTCACATAGTTGATGACGCCGGCGGGTTCGGAAATCCCGCTTTGCAGCCCGGCCAGGCCCTTGAGCACTTCCACCTGCTGCTTGTTCTCCAGTGCAACGTTCTGCTCGCCAGTGATGGTGCGCCCGTTGATCTTGTAGCTGCTCGCCGCATTCAGCGAGAAGCCGCGCACCACGAAGTTTTCGTAGTAGCCGATCGGCGCATAGCTGTCGCCCACCGAGGCGTCGTTGCGCAGCACTTCACTGAGCAGGCGGGCCTGCTGGTCCTTGATCAGCGTGGCGTTGATGACCGTGATCGAGGCCGGTGTGTCGAGTAACGGCGCTTCGTTGAACCCGCCGACCGACGCGCTCTCGGTGCGGTAGCCGGAGGCTTCCTCGCCCTGGACCTGTAGCGCCGGCAGTTCGATTTCAGCCGCCTGGCTGCTGCCCATGCCGCTGCTGAGCAACAGACCGAGGGCAAAAGGTGAAGTGATGACGGGACGAAGACGCATAACCATAACCATGGGGCAGGGCCTTAAAGCGTTGGGCGGGGGGCGCATAAGCTAGGCATAACGGCGGGATATTACAAGATTGAGCGTTGGCTCAGGCCTCGTGGGCACCGCTTGACCTACAGAAGGCGTCAGTAATGGGCTCGACGCGAACCTCCATTCTCTGATCGTTCAATCAAGTCAACGAACCTAGAGTCGACGATTCTTCAATCACAAATGGATTTGACTGCATGACATCCTGCATTTCGACAACCAACCGGCTCGGCTCACTGAATCTTGCCCTGAAAGACAGCCTGATCTTCACGCCCGCTGAACACGGTGCCACACAGATACGCCTCAAGTGGGGCGAAGACCTCGACCCTGTCACCACCCAGTTGGTGACGCTGGACTATGACTACCACGGCCACCCGCCCATCAACGGTGTGTATCAGGGGCAGATCCGCGTCCAGCAGTCACTGGTGCAGGGCCTGTTGAGCGACTACCAGGCGGTGGGCGATAACCGTTTTGCAGAAACGGCGTTCGGCCTGTACACGCCACCAGCCGTAGGGCCAGAGATAAAGCTGGTTGCGAATGTCGACGAGTTCGCTTTTCAGGGCAGCGGTAATCATAAGGTTTACGAGGGTATCTACCGCCGCACCGACCCGCAGACCTACGGGCCTTCCACGCAACTTGCGATCACTGCGGCCGAGTTTAAAAAATGGGTGTGGACGCTCGATTACAAAGAGTTGTATCAAGAGTACCTGTACAGCAACTTGCCATCGGATGCCACGATCATGGGGAGCGAGCCTTACGCGTTGCGCACCTCAATGAAGACAGCATTCGTCATGGCTGCCTTTTTGCAAAATCTTGAATCGAGCCTGACCCTTGCCGGATTGCAGCTGGCTCTTTCAGTGGCGGGGCTTGGAGAAGACGCTGTTGAGTTCTCTGGCATCAGCAGTGTTCAGTTGGAGCAACGCACCTTTCCAATGGCGCATGTAGAAGTTTCCCGCCTGATGATCTATCGCTACACGGCGCGGGATCTTTGGGTAGTGCGTCATCGTCGCAGCGGCGTGGTGCTGCTCTATGTACCAGGCAATTCGTCGCCGCTTCATCAGTTCGCAAACATGAAGGCATTGCGCGCCTGGATCGTAGAGCAAGGCAAACACCGAGAGAAAAGAGTGGCCCTCTGCGAGCATTTCGAAAAAGACGACCGCAGCGACGGCACCTTTCACGCGGGTGTGCTGACAGCATTGCAGGCCATGGCCCAGTATCCGAAGCAGCATCACCTTACTCGCGAATCGGGCTTCTTCAACAATGACGGGTATTGGAACCCGGACGATTACATCCTGCTGGACACCGTTGCGAATTCAGTTGATCCGTTTGCTGAATTGGTCAAGGTATTCAAGCAGACAAGCCTGGCCACTGCCGAGGAAGCCATTCGCGACGATGCCGATGTCAATCGCGACAATCTGGCGGCCGTGATCAATCCGGTGATCGGCTGGATAAACCGATGGGGCGCGCTGGCTATTTTCTTTCCCGGTGGCGAAGGCTTGCTGGGTCTGGCCGGGTTGATCGACGCCGCGCAGGGGGTGTCTGAAGTGGTGGAAGGCGAGAGCCGGGATAAAATCAATGAAGGCGTGACCCGAACGGTCTTTGGCTTGCTCAATGCGCTGCCGCTGTTGATCAAGACCGGCGTAGCGCTGGCCGGCCCGGCGTCAAAGCCAACACCGCGGCCCAGGCCGCCTGTGCTCGATGAGGGGGGCGCAAGCATTCAACCTCCCTCCGAGCCCATCGTTACCCCATCGTCGCCTCACGTCGTTGCTGCTGAAATCTTCATCCCGCCAGGCGCGGAGAATGTGCCCATCGCACAGTGGACTCGTCCTCAGTTGATGCGCGGTTTCGGGCGCGAGGTGGAAGGGATTTCGGATGACAGGCTGGAATTGATCCGCCGGGTCAGCGGCGTTTCAGATGAGCAATTGCGCCAGCAACTGATCACGGGCGCCAGGCCCAAAGGGTTGTTTGCCGATACGTTGCTGCGTTTCAAGACCGCTCAGCGAGTGGAAGACTACATTACGCAGCTGGGCAGTGTTCAGTCGCCTCTGGGGGATTTGCACCTGGCCCGCTGGTTGACGTCAGACAGTTCCTGGCCCCGCGGCGTCGGCTTGCGGCTGGTCGATGGCAACAAGGTCATCTGGGAAACCGCCGCAATCATGGCTGAAGAAGATGTGTTGGTTATTCATCCCAAAGGCGGCTCGTTATTCAAAGACCTGGCAAGACGTCTGGGCCCGGAAGAAACACGTCAGTTATTGGGCGATCTACTTGAGCCAGGGGAGCCATATCCTCCCACTTACGTCAGAGCCCGATTGATACACCTCAAGGCCAGGGGGATCGCGCATGATCAGCGGTTGTCGATGTTTGAAGAGCATTACAACGTCCTCACCAAACCGCAGAGTGACCTGCAAAAGGCCCTCGCGCATGAATACCCGTCACTGCCTTTGTCAGTGCGCGATCAGATGTTGCTCGACGAACACATCAGCCCTGACAGCACGTTGACCCTGGCAGAGACCAAGGCGTTGTTTCAGCGTCTGGAACCTCAAGTCTCGGCTTACGAACACGAGTTGCGCCTGGTTCGTGCCTATGAGGGGGCTTATCTCGATAGCATCCGTAACGTGGACAGCGATACGCTGCTGCTGCACAGCGCTCGGCGCATGCCCGGTTGGAACGTGCCGATAACGGTGCGCGAAGGATCGGCCTCCGGTGTGGTAGTGGACAGGATCGGAGCGCCCTCCCTGCCAAAACAACGCATCATCATCAGGGCAACAAACCGCTACCGATGCCCGGACTCAACGCCGACGCCTGGCTATATCACGGACGACTTTGGCGATGCGCTTGTAGCCAGCCTGACGGATGCGGAGTTTCTCAAGCTGGGCGTGCAGCGCTCACTCGACAACTTCAAGTTCAAGCTACGGCTCAACCTTTTAAACCGGCGCGAATTTGAAACGGTGCTGCGTCGACAGCAATTGCGAACGCCGTTTTTCGAGCCGGAAGAAGGTAGCTTACTGGGGGGGGCTGGAGGGCGAGCGGCAGCCCTGCGGACCGATAGAATGCTGGTGGACACCTACATTCCCGGCTTCACGGATCTGCAAGTCAGCGAATTCATGGAATGTTTCGATTGGGTCGATGATGCGCAAGCCGAGCTACAGCGAATTGTGGATACCCAGGAAAACCTGAGCTACATCTCCGAGTACCAGTGGAGCATTCTGGAGGATGAATATTTCCAAAAGGAAAACGAGGCTTACCAGGATGGCCTCTCGATTGATTCTGATGACGAGTTGCCAGACGCGCCGATCGATGAGGAAGACAAGCTCGAGTGGATAATTGATCAGAGTAAACTTGATCCTGAAACGCCACCCGAATGGTTTGAGGAGCTGCGTCGGTTGTACACATGGCGTGGCGCGCAATCGCAAAAGGTCTATCGCAACGGTCGGATGATCGGCTTCAAGCTTGACGCGGATTTCACCGTGTCGGGCAATCGCCCGCTAGTGGACCTTTTCACCTATATGCGCAGCGAGAATCTGCAGTTCAATTCCGTGGTTGCCATCAGTGAACCGGAGGGAATGATTCCTGAGTATTTGGAGATCTATTCCCGCTGCTTCCCGCGTCTTGAAATTATCGAGATTCAAAACGCGATCCGCTCCGGCTTGCCCGCGGAACTTGTAAAGTTTCCCCGTCTGAGGCAACTGAAACTGACCAGTAACGGGCTGAGCATGCCGCCGGAGGAGAGTGCGTTTTTCAGTCAGATGACGGCGCTGGAGTCACTTGATTTGAGCGGTAATAATCTTGAGACGCCTCCATCGATCGCCACTTTGACCAAACTGCGCCGCCTCACTCTGAATCGCACGGGGTTGACGACTGTTCCCGAGGAGTTGTTTGAACATCAGTCTTTGGAATTTCTGGGGCTGGAGGATAACAATTTCACCTCTATTCCCAGGACAGTTGACTTGAGGCAGGGGCTGGGCCTGAATGGAAACCCCCTCAACGATTTGAACACGTTCCAACGTTTACTCTCGTTTGAGCGTGAAACAGGTGTCGAATTATGGGTCAACAATAACGCCCCGCTTTTGAACCAACCCGTTGACTGGCTCAGGGGCTTGCCCGAGTCGGAAGCGGCCGCCAGAACAACGCTATGGCGAAGAGTGGCGGCTCAGGAACTCGTGGCGGACCCGGGAGCTACAAGCATCTTGTCGCGATTCGCCAAGCTCTCCGGCACGGCGGAATATCAGGCAGGTTATGAAGGCCTGCGCAAACGGCTGTGGTTATTCATCAAGCGGATCGTGGATGCGGACGAGATGCTTCGTGTGTACCTGCGATCGATCGCCAACCGTTTGGCGCAGGTCATCACTCCCGCGCAACTGTTGAGAAGGCTTGAGGAGGCCGTGATTGAGTTCGACTCCGTTCTGCGGGGAGAACTTAGGTATCCAGCGCCTAAATACCCGAGGTTGGAATAACCGATAGTTGGCCGATGCGGTTGAACGATAAGCCGGGCAGTGTTTCAAACACTCACTGAGCACCCCTTGGAATCATGTCGTCTGCTACCTCTGGTGCAGCGGCGTGGTTCGACAGGACAAGGATCTGAATGCTGATTTATTTTCTGGAGTATTTACCGTGGCAACAGCATCTTGCGTGATTGAAATCCCCGCTTCGGCCGATCAGGTCTGGCAATTGATGGGCGGTTTCAACAGCCTGCCGGACTGGCTGGCGTTCATCGCCAGCAGCGAGCCGGGTGAGGGCGGACGCGTGCGTCACCTGCAAACCACCGATGGCGCCGTGATCGTGGAGCGCCTGCAAACCTTTGACAACGTGGCGCGCACCTACAGCTACACCATCGAGCAATCGCCGTTTCCGGTGAGTGCTTACCTGGCGACGGTGCAGGTTGAGGCGCTGAGCGAAACGTCGGCAAAGGTGACCTGGTCCGGCGTGTTCACACCGGCAGCGGGCACCACCGAGGCGGCTGCCGAGGCGTTGTTCACTGGTGTGTACAGCGATGGGCTTGCTGCGCTTCGCGCCAACTACCCGGCCTGATCAGATCCGACAGACAGTACACATTCAACTGTGGGAGGGGGCTTGCTCCCGATAGCGGTGTATCAGCTACAGCCATGCCGACTGAACCACCGCCATCGGGAGCAAGCCCCCTCCCACCGTTTTTTTGCAGTGTCCGGGTTATTTGGGCATCAGTTGTTGCCGGCACTCCAGTGCCAGCCTGGCGCCGCCGCGTGCGCTGCTGCCCACGTCCAGCTTGAAGCCATGCAGGTTGATGATCGCCGCCACAATCGACAAGCCCAACCCGAACCCGCCTTGCTGATCGCCTTCGTCCACCCGGTAAAAGCGCTGGAACACCGCATCGCGCTCGGCCAGCGGAATGCCAGGCCCGGAGTCATGCACTTCAATGCGGGTGCTGCCGGCGTTATTGACCGCGCGCAAAATCACTTCGCCGCCCGGCGGGGTGAACTTGATCGAGTTGCTCAGCAAGTTGGACAAGGCTTCGAACAGCAGTGCGCGGTCACCGCTGATTGGCGGCAAAGACGCCGGCACGTCCAATACCAGTTGCAATTCGCCTTCTTCGGCCAGCGGCAGGTAGAAGTCATGCAGCTCGCGCAGCAGCGGCAGCGGGTCCATCACCAGAAAGCCCGAGCGGCGCTGGTGATCTTCCAGCTCCGAGATGCGCAACAGCCCACGAAAGCGCGCCATCAGCGTGTCGGTTTCGGCAATTGCATCGTCGAGTTTCACCGCGTGCACCGAGTCTTCCTCGGCTTGCTGCTTGATGCGGTACAACTGCGCGCGCAGGCGCGTCAGCGGGGTGCGCAGGTCGTGGGCGATGTTGTCGCACACGCCCTTGACCTCATTCATCAGTTTCTCGATGCGGTCGAGCATGGCGTTGACGATGGCCGCGAGCATGTCCAGCTCATCACGCCGGTCGGACAGCGGCAGGCGATGGGTGAGGTCGCCGGCGACGATGGCCTCGGCGCTCGCCTGAATCCCGCGAATGCGCCGCAGCGGGCGGCGGCGCAGCAGATGCCAGCCGGCGATCCCGGGGATGATGGTCAGCGACAGCGCCCACAACAGGGCGTGCCAGATGATCCGCGTGACGCCGAACAGCGAACCGTTGGCGCGCACCAGCACCAGCCAGCGGCCGTCGTCGGTGTGGGTGGCGACGGCATCGCAGCTGTCCTTGGGCAACTTGGGATCGTCGGATTCGACGCAATTGACCAGCGTGTGGATCTTGCCGTCCAGGGGCAGGTCCGGTGGCACCGCGCGGATCGGCCCGCTCAACGGGCGGAAGGCCTCGTCGAACAGGCCATAGGCGTCTACGCCCTTCATGTCGAAGGTCATGCTGGTGGTCAGCGCTTCCACCAGTTCTTCACCGTCGAAGCGCTGGAACAGGTGCTGGCGCTGCAGCAGCGAATGGCGCGACAGGTCGCTCAGGTAACCCGAGACCTCGTAATACAGCACCCCCATGAGGATGCAGCTCCAGGCCACGAACAGCGAACTGTACAGCGCCAGCAGGCGGCTGCTGGAGGAGCGCCAGCCCTTAGAGGGGTTCAGCAATGACATAACCCGAGCCCCGTACCGTGCGGATCAGCGGCGTGAGGCCCGGGGGATCGATCTTCTTGCGCAGGCGCCCGATGTGCACGTCGATCAGGTTGGTGCCGGGGTCGAAGTGATAGCCCCAGACTTCCTCGAAGATCATCATTCGCGAGAGGATCTGCCCGGTGTTGCGCATCAGGAATTCGAGCAATTTGTATTCGGTGGGCAGCAGGGTCAGCGGCTGATCGGCGCGACTGGCTTCGCGGCTGATCAGGTTCAGTTCCAGGTCCGCCACGCGCAATGCGGTTTCGAACTCCTTGACCGTGCTTTTGCGGCGCAGCAGCACTTCGACGCGGGCGGCCATTTCATCGGAGGCGAAGGGTTTGGTCAGGTAATCGTCACCGCCGGCGCGCAGGCCGCGCACACGCTCGTCGACGTCGGAGAGGGCGCTGATCATCAGGATCGGCGTGGAGACGCCGATGGTGCGCAAGGTGGTGACGATGGCCAGGCCATCCAGTTCCGGCAGCATTCGGTCGAGGGTGATCAGATCGTAATCACCACTCACGGCGCGGACCAGGCCTTCGCGGCCATTGTCCACCCAGTCCACCTCCAGTCCATGGCTACTCAGCTCGGCGACGATCTCGCGGGCCGTTACGGCGTCATCCTCGATGGTCAAAATACGGGTCATAGGAGTACCTGGTGAGCGATTCACACTAGAAGTACGCATATTTTGCCAATAAGTAACTGAACGTTTCCTAAATAAAACGTCATCTCCATAAAACTGACAGGAAAATCATCTGGGGGAACAAGCCCCTTCTCACAGGCCGTTGTGTGTGGCTGTGGGGATTGCATTACGCCCGCTCGAAACCCGGGTTTATTGCAACTTGCATGGATTGTGTAAGTTCAATTTAGTTAAGTTGTTGAAATATATAGATTTTATTTTTAGAGGGGCTGGCACGCGGCCTGCACTGTCCCTTTTGAGACTTGTAACACTTTTTTTCCTGCCGGGAGCACAACAACAATGATCACATCATCCACCACGCTTCAAGAATCGAGCGCGCGCTCCGGGGTTTCCTGGGGGGCGATTTTTGCTGGCGCCGCTGCGGCGGCTGCACTGTCCCTGATCCTCGTGCTGCTGGGCTTCGGCCTGGGTTTCTCGGCGGTATCGCCGTGGGCCGACAGCGGCATGAGTGCCAAGGGCCTTGGCATTTCCACCATTATCTGGCTGGCTTTCACCCAGATCGTCGCATCGGGCCTGGGCGGTTACATCGCCGGTCGCTTGCGCGTGAAGTGGGCCAACATGCATGGCGATGAAGTGTACTTTCGCGACACCGCCCACGGCTTCCTGGCCTGGGCCGTGGCCACCCTGATCACGGCCGTATTGGTCGTCGGCTCGGTGAGCAGCGTCGTCGGCGGTGGCGTCAAAGCCGGTGCCAGCGTGGCGTCGGGTGCGGCAAGCGGCATGACCCAGGCCGCCGGCAGCATGGCCAAGGGCGCCCACAGCGGCGACTTCGGCTACTACGTCGACAGCCTGTTCCGTGATGATCGCCCTGCAGCGGTCAGCGATGACGCAGCGCATGCCGTGGTCGGTCGCATCTTCGCCCGTACCCTGAGCAACGACGGCCAGTTGGCACCGGAAGACCGTACCTATCTGGCTCAACTGATCAGCCAGCGCACCAACCTCAGCCAGGCCGATGCCGAAGCGCGTATCGACAAGGTGTATGGCGACGCCCGCAAAGCCATCGAAGACGCCAAGCTCAAAGCCAAGCAAGCTGCCGACACGGCTGCGAAAGTGGCCGCGTACGCCTCGCTGTGGACTTTCGTGTCGCTGTTGATCGGTGCGTTCTTCGCCAGCTTCGCTGCCACCTTCGGCGGTCGCCGTCGCGATGCGGTGGTGTACGTCGAAACCGAAAACTACGTTCGTTAAATAAGGAAGAACATCATGCGCTCATTACTTCTGTGGTTCCTTGGCGTGCCAATCCCGTTGATCATTCTGATCGCGATCTTCATGCACTGATCCGAGCCAGGCTCCATCCCGATGTGGGAGGGGGCTTGCTCCCGATAGCGGTATGTCAGCTGGCCTGTTCAGCACTGACACATCGCTATCGGGAGCAAGCCCCCTCCCACATTTTGTTTTGCAGGGTGTCAGGTCAGTCGTCGAAACCCACTTGCTCGTGAATCTCGTCCACTTTCAATTCGAGGCGGTAAGCCACGGCGATGAACAAGGCCTGGCACAGGCACAATGTTGCGCTCAATGAGCGGAACGCAAAGGATGATCCCTCGTTGACCAGCAGCACCGCATTCGCGCGCTTGGCCAGGGGCGAGAGGTTGCTGTCGGTAATGATCAGCGTCCTGGCCTGATGGTGCTGGGCGATGCGCAGGCAGTGCTGGGTCTCTTTGCCGTAAGGCGTAAAGCTGATGGCGATCACCAGGTCATTGGCGCGCACGCTGCGCATCTGCTCGCGGTAGCTGCCGCCCAGGCCCGAGACCAGGTGGATGCGTTTATTGGTGTGCTGCAGGTTGTAGACCAGGTAGTCGGCCACCGCAAACGAACGGCGCACGCCCACCACATAGATGTTGTCGGCGTTGACCACCAGGTCCACGGCCTTGTCGAACGCCACGTCATCCAGCTCCAGCCCCAGCCGCTCAATGCCCGATAGCGTGGCATTCACGCACTCACGCGCCAGGTCGCCGCCGCTGGCCTTCTGCGACTTGTTGGCGATCATGCTGCGAATGCGCTGCTGGTAGTTCTGCACGGGCGTGGTCTTGTGCGTATACGCCTCGCGAAACAGCGTCTGCATCTCACTGAACCCGCTGAAGCCGAAGCGCTGCGAAAAACGCACGATGGCCGAAGGGTGCACTTCACATTCGCGGGCAATGTCGCTGATGCGGTCGACCATGATCCGGTCGCTCTGCTGGCTCATGTAGCTGGCGATGCGCTTGAGCTGGCGAGGCAGGCTCTCGTATTCATCGGTGATCAGCTGCAACAAACGTTCGGCATTGAGCGGGGGGCTGGCGAGAGCGTCTTGTGAAGGGGTCTCGGACATGGGCAATCCTTCTGGCGTGTCGGTCTGGTGCGCTGGGCGGTGGCGCCAGTCTACAGGGTAGGCGCAAAAAAATACCTCGGCATCACGGCCGGCGGGGCTGCTGAAACGATGCACTGCGGCTGGCGTGAAGCTATGCTGGCGTATTGGAAAAAATATTCCAATAAAAATAATTATGGAATAAATATTGATCGGTGTCGCCGGACGTTCTAGTCTGCTCCCACCAAGAGCGTTTGCCGTCGCCACGGCGGCACAACGCAGGCTGATAAAAATAACAGGAGCCAGCATGGGCCAGACTCGTTTTGCCAGTGGGCGTCAATTGGATCTGATTTGCCTCGGGCGCCTGGGCGTCGACCTCTATGCGCAGCAAGTGGGGGCGCGGCTTGAGGACGTCACCAGTTTCGCCAAATACCTCGGCGGGTCATCCGCCAATATCGCGTTCGGCACTGCACGCCTGGGGCTCAAGTCGGCGATGCTCAGCCGCGTCGGTGACGACCATATGGGCCGTTTCCTGGTGGAGTCCCTGAGCCGCGAAGGCTGCGATGTGAGCGGTATCAAGGTCGACCCGGAACGCCTCACCGCGCTGGTGCTGCTCGGGCTCAAGGACCGCGAAACCTTCCCCCTGGTGTTCTACCGCGAAAACTGCGCCGACATGGCCCTGCGCGCCGAGGACATCGACGAGGCCTTTATCGCTTCCAGCAAGGCGCTGCTGATCACCGGCACGCATTTCTCCACCGACAGCGTGTACAAGGCCAGCATCCAGGCGCTGGATTACGCGGCCCGGCACAACGTCAGGTGCGTGCTGGATATCGACTACCGTCCGGTGCTGTGGGGCCTGGCGGGCAAGGCCGACGGCGAGACGCGCTTTGTGGCCGACCAAAATGTCAGCCAGCACGTGCAGACCATCCTCCCGCGTTTCGACCTGATCGTCGGCACCGAAGAAGAATTCCTCATCGCTGGCGGCAGTGAAGACCTGCTTACCGCGCTGCGCACGGTGCGCGAGCTGACCCCGGCGACGCTGGTGGTCAAACTGGGCCCGCAAGGCTGCACGGTGATCCACGGCGCGATCCCGGCCAGCCTGGAAGACGGCGCGATTTACCCCGGTGTGCGCGTGGAAGTGCTCAATGTGCTGGGGGCCGGCGATGCGTTCATGTCGGGCTTTTTAAGTGGCTGGATCAATGACGCCAGTGACGAGCGTTGCAGCCAGCTGGCCAACGCCTGTGGTGGCCTGGTGGTGTCGCGTCACGCCTGTGCCCCGGCGATGCCAACGCGCGCCGAACTGGATTACCTGTTCAGCAGCCCGGTGCCCATCACCCGGCCGGATCAGGACGAAACCCTGCAACGCCTGCACCGGGTCACGGTGCCGCGCAAAACCTGGAAGCAGCTGTTTGTGTTCGCCTTTGACCATCGCTGGCAACTGGTGGAGCTTGCGCAAAAAGGCGGCCAGGACCTGACCCGCATCAGCGACATCAAGCAGCTGTTTATCCAGGCCATCGAACGCGTGGAGCACAAGCTGCGCGAGCAGGGCGTCGAGGCCGATGTGGGCCTGCTGGCCGACCAGCGTTTCGGCCAGGACGCGCTCAACGCTGCCAGCGGTCGCGGCTGGTGGATTGCGCGCCCGGTGGAAGTGCAGAACTCACGGCCGCTGGCGTTTGAACACGGCCGCTCGATTGGCAGCAACCTGATCGCCTGGCCCCACGAACAGATCATCAAGTGCCTGGTGCAGTTTCACCCGGATGACGAGCCTCTGCTGCGCCTGGAACAGGAAGCGCAACTCAGGGCGGTGTACGACGCATCGCTGGTCAGCGGCCATGAACTGCTGCTGGAAGTCATCCCGCCCAAGGATCACCCGTCGCCGCACCCGGATGTGCTCTACCGCAGCCTCAAACGGTTGTACAACCTGGGCATCTACCCGGCGTGGTGGAAGATCGAGGCGCAGTCGGCCGAGGCGTGGACAAAGCTCGATGAGCTGATCCTTGAGCGCGACCCGTATTGCCGTGGCGTGGTATTGCTGGGCCTGAATGCGTCCGCTGAATGCCTGGCGGAGGGCTTTCAACAAGCCAGCCACAGCACCACCTGCCGGGGTTTTGCGGTGGGCCGCACGATCTTCCAGGAGCCAAGCCGCGCGTGGATGGCGGGGGAGATCGATGACGACCTGCTGGTTGAGCAAGTGCAGAAGACCTTTGAACAGCTCATCAACGCCTGGCGCAGCGCTCGACATTAAACGCGATCCACTGTGGGAGGAGGCGAGCCCCCTCCCACATAAAGCAGATCTCAGTGATACCTGAAAACAATAAAAGGTGCAGCCATGCCCGCAATCCGAATTGGCATCAACCCGATCTCCTGGAGCAACGACGACCTGCCGGCCCTGGGCGGTGAAACGCCGCTGAGCACCGCGCTGAGCGAAGGCCAGGCCATCGGCTACGAAGGGTTTGAACTCAACGGCAAGTTCCCCAAAGACGCCCAGGGCGTCGCCGATGTGCTGCGCCCCTATGAGCTGGCGCTGGTCTCCGGCTGGTACTCCAGCCGTCTGGCGCGCCGCTCGGTGGCCGAAGAAATCGAGGCGATTGGCGGCCACGTTCAATTACTCAAACACAATGGCGCCAAGGTACTGGTGTATGGCGAAGTTGCCGATTCCATCCAGGGTTCGCGCATTCGCCTGATCGAACGCCCGCGTTTTCACAGCGAACAGGCCTGGCAGGATTACGCCGACAAGCTCACGGAGCTGGCGCGCTTTACCCTGTCCCAGGGCGTGCGCCTGGCCTACCACCACCATATGGGCGCCTACGTCGAGTCCCCGCAGGACATCGACCAGTTGATGCAGCGCACCGGTCCCGAAGTCGGCCTGCTGTTCGATTCGGGCCATTGCTACATGGGCGGCGGCGAACCGCTTGAAGTGCTGCGCAAACACATCGACCGCGTTTGCCACGTGCATTTCAAGGACGTGCGCAAACCGGTGGTGCAACTGGCGCGCAACCAGATGTGGAGCTTCCCCGACTGCATCGTCAACGGCACCTTCACCGTGCCTGGCGATGGCGACATCAACTTTGCCGAACTGCTCGATGTATTGCTGGCGGCCCGATACGAGGGCTGGCTGGTGGTGGAAGCCGAGCAGGACCCTGCCGTGGCGCCCAGCTATGTCTATGCGAAAAAAGGCTATGACACCTTGCGCGCGCTGCTCGATGAGAGGACCCAACCATGAGCCTGTTGGTTAAAAGCAGCAAACGCGGACACACCATGGTCGCCCTGGAAGAAGGGCGCCTGGCGTACGTGGGCTTCAGTGCATACCGCCTGAGCCTGGGCGAAACCCTGCCGGTCAGCGCCGGCGACAAAGAGCTGTGCCTGGTGCTGCTCAGTGGCCGGGTGACTATTCAAGGCGAAGGTTTCGACTGGCAGAACCTCGGTGATCGCCACTCGGTGTTCGAGGACAAATCGCCGTTTGCCGCCTACCTGCCGCCGGGCACCGATGCCCAGGTGACCGCCTTGAGCGATGTACAAATCGCCGTGTGCGCCGCCCCCGGCGCCGCAGGTTTCGAGCCGCGCCTGATCCGCCCCGAAGACTGCAAACGCAGCGTGCGCGGCAAGGGCGCCAATACCCGTTATGTGTGCGACATCCTGCCCGACAGCGAGCCGGCCCACTCGCTGCTGGTGGTGGAGGTGCGCACGCCGTCCGGGCACTCGTCGAGCTACCCGCCGCACAAGCACGACACCGATGACCTGCCGCACCAGAGCTTTCTGGAAGAGACCTACTACCACCAGATCAACCCGCCCCAGGGCTACGTGTTCCAGCGTGTCTACACCGACGATCGCAGCATCGATCAGGCCATGGCTGTGGAAAACAGCGACCTGGTGGTGGTGCCCAAGGGGTATCACCCGGTCAGCGTGCCGTACGGCTACGAGTCCTATTACCTGAACGTGATGGCCGGGCCCAAGCGCGCCTGGCATTTCCACAATGACCCGCAGCACAGTTGGCTGCTGGACCTTTAAGCTGTTTTGGACGGGGAACAACAATGAAATCGCCGTTACGTTTCGCCCTCAACCGCATGGTTGCGCCGCACCTGGTGCATGACACCTTCCACCATCACCTGGCCGGCGAGCAGGCGTTCTTCGCGCCACTCACCGGGCTGGTGCATATCTGCGGCGTGGAAGATGCCGATGCGCCGCTCAATTCGATCCGCGACGGTCACCGCGTACGGGTGGGCGAGGGCGATATCCTCGGCAATGCGGCGCAGATCGACAGCTTGCTCGGCAGCGGCTACAGGGGCTATCTGTCGTTCGAACCGTTTGCCGAAAGCGTGCATTGGATGGCGGATATTCAGCAGGCATTGGGAGCCAGCATGACCCTGTTGCAAAAGTTTCGGGCATAACCGAGCCCCAATGGATCTGAATTGACACAAGGTGCAAGTGATGACCACAACCCGATTGACCATGGCCCAGGCCCTGGTGAAATTTCTGGATAACCAGTACATCGAAGTCGATGGCGTACAGAGCAAATTCGTCGCCGGGGTATTCACTATTTTCGGCCACGGCAATGTGCTGGGCCTGGGCCAGGCGCTCGAGCAGGACAGCGGCGACCTGATGGTGCATCAAGGCCGCAACGAGCAGGGCATGGCCCATGCCGCCATCGGGTTCGCCAAGCAGCACCTGCGCCGCAAAATCTATGCGTGCACCGCGTCCGTCGGCCCGGGTGCGGCGAATATGCTCACCGCTGCGGCGACCGCCACCGCCAACCGTATTCCGTTGCTGCTGTTGCCCGGCGATGTCTACGCCAGCCGCCAGCCCGACCCGGTGTTGCAGCAGATCGAGCAGTTCCACGACCTGAGCATCAGCACCAACGATGCGTTCCGCTCGGTGAGCAAATACTGGGACCGCATCAACCGTCCCGAGCAGTTGATGAGCGCCGCGATCCACGCCATGCGCGTGCTGACCGACCCCGCTGAAACCGGCGCCGTGACTCTGGCATTGCCGCAGGACGTGCAGGCTGAAGCCTGGGATTATCCGGATTATTTCCTGCAAAAACGCGTGCACCGCATCGAGCGTCGTGCGCCCACTGCCGCGATGATCGGCGATGCATTGGCGGTGTTCCGGGGCAAGCGCAAGCCGCTGATCATCTGTGGCGGCGGGGTGAAGTACGCCGGCGCGAATGCGGCGCTGCAAGCCTTTGCCGAGCGTTTTGACATTCCCTTCGCCGAGACCCAGGCGGGCAAGAGCGCCGTGCTGTCCAGCCATGCGCTCAATGTGGGCGGTATCGGCGAAACCGGCTGCCTGGCGGCCAACCTGCTGGCGCCGGAGGCGGACCTGATCATCGGCGTCGGCACCCGTTATAGCGACTTCACCACGTCGTCCAAGTCTCTGTTCAAACACCCCGAGGTGAGGTTTCTGAACCTCAATATCAGCCCGTGCGACGCGTTGAAGCTGGACGGTGTGCAGGTGCTGGCGGACGCCAGGGTGGCCCTCGAAGCACTGGCCGATGCGCTCGGCGACTACCGCGCGGGCTGGGGCGAACAGGTGAGCGACGCGAAGGCGCAACTGGAGGCCGAGCTGGATCGCGTGCACAACGTGCAGTACCACGGCGATGATTTCGTGCCCGAGGTCGACGACCCGCTGGACCGTGCGGTACTGCGCGAATTCATCGAGCTCACCGGCTCCTGCCTCACCCAGAGCCGCGTTCTTGGCGTGCTTAATGAAAGCCTGGCCGACGACGCCATTATCGTCGCCGCCGCCGGCAGCCTGCCGGGTGATTTGCAGCGGGCCTGGCGCAGCAAGGGCGTCAACACCTACCACGTCGAATACGGCTATTCGTGCATGGGCTACGAGATCAATGCGGCCCTCGGCGTGAAGCTCGCCGAACCGCAGAAGGAGGTGTATGCGCTGGTTGGCGACGGCTCCTACATGATGCTGCATTCGGAACTGGCCACCTCGATCCAGGAGCGGCGCAAGATTAACGTGGTGCTGCTGGACAACATGGCCTTCGGTTGCATCAACAACCTGCAGATCGGCAACGGCATGGACAGCTTCGGCACCGAATTCCGCTACCGCAACCCCGAGACCGGCAAGCTCGACGGCGGCCTGGTGCCGGTTGATTTCGCCATGAGCGCGGCGGCCTATGGCTGCAAGACCTACAAGGTCAGCAACGTGGAACAGCTGCAAGCGGCCCTGGCTGATGCGCGCACGCAAAGCGTCTCGACCCTGATCGATATCAAGGTGCTGCCCAAGACCATGGTCCACGGCTACCTGTCGTGGTGGCGGGTGGGGGTGGCGCAGGTGTCCACCAGCGAGCGCACCCGTGCAGCCGCCGCAAAACTCAATGAACAGTTGGCCAAGGCCAGGCAGTACTAACAACAAGAGGAGTGTTTGCATGTCTTTGAAGCTTGGAGTGATCGGCACGGGCGCCATTGGCCGAGACCATATTCGTCGGTGCAGCCAGACGTTGCTCAACAGCCAGGTCGTGGCGGTGACGGACATCAACCTTGAACAGGCCGCCCGGGTGGTTGCCGAGTTGCAGCTGGATGCCGAGGTGTACCCGGACGGCCATGCGCTGATCCATTCGCCGCAGGTCGAGGCGATTCTGGTGACGTCCTGGGGGCCGAGCCATCAGGCGTTTGTGCTCGCCGCCATCGCTGCCGGCAAGCCGGTGTTCTGCGAAAAACCCCTGGCCGTGACGGCCGAAGGTTGCCGGGCGATCGTCGATGCCGAAGTGGCCCACGGCAAGCGTCTGGTGCAAGTGGGCTTCATGCGCCCCTACGACCCTGGTTATCGAGCCCTCAAAGCGGTGATCGACAGCGGCCAGATTGGCGAGCCCTTAATGCTGCACTGCGCGCATCGCAACCCCAGGGTGGGCGAGAACTACAAGACTGACATGGCAATAACCGACACGCTGATCCACGAGCTGGATGTGCTGCGCTGGCTGCTCGACGACGATTACGTCTCGGTGCAAGTGGTGTTCCCGCGCAAGAGCAGCAAGGCCCTGGCCCATCTGCGCGATCCACAGATCGTGCTGCTGGAGACCGCCAAAGGCACGCGCATTGACGTGGAGGTGTTTGTGAACTGCCAGTACGGCTACGACATCCAGTGCGAAGTGGTGGGGGAGACCGGTATCGCCAAATTGCCGGAACCGTCCCAGGTGCAATTGCGCAGTGAGGCGAAGCTGTCCAACGCCATTTTGATGGACTGGAAAGACCGTTTTGTCGGCGCCTATGACGTCGAACTGCAGGCGTTTATCGACAGCGTGCGCGCCGGACAGGTCGGCGGGCCGTCGGCGTGGGACGGCTTTGCAGCGGCCGTGGCGGCGGACGCGTGCATCGAGGCGCAAAACAGCGAGCAGATTGTGAACGTCAGCCTGCCGCAGCGTCCGGGTTTTTATAACTGAACCTCTGCAGATGCGCGATCAAACAGGTGGGAGGAAGCTTGCTTGCTCCCCCCCTGGATTGGCCTTGCCTCTCAATAAAGGAACACGCGTTATGCGAATCGGACTTGTCGGCTACGGCCACGGAGGGCGTTTTTTTCATGCGCCGCTGATTGCAACATTGCCGGGCGCGACGTTTGTGGGCGTGGTCACACGATCAATCGAACGCCGCGAGCAACTGGCAACCGATCACCCGGGTATCCCGGCATTCGACGCCATCGGCCAGATCGTCGAAGCCGGCGTTGATGCGCTGGTTATCTCCACCACGCTCAAAGGCCGCCCGGCCCTGGTGCTGGAAGCCATCGAGCACGGCGTGGCGGTGGTCAGTGACAAACCCTTCGCCAGCAACGCCGAACAGGCCCAGGCGCTGATCACGGCCGCCGAGCGGCATGACGTCTTGCTGAGCGTCTACCAGAACCGCCGTTGGGACTCCGATTACCTGACCGTGCGCAAGCTGATTGACGCCGGCGCACTGGGCACCATTACGCGCTTTGAATCCTGTGTGGAGCGCTACAGTCCGCAGGGCGTCGGCAATGCCAGTGGCGGCGGCTGGCTACGTGACCTCGGCAGCCATCTGGTGGACCAGGCGCTGCAACTGTTCGGCCCGGTGGACCGGGTATTTGCGCAATTGCATTACACCGCCGAACACCCCAGCGTTGACCATGGTTTCTTCGTGTCGCTGACCCATGCCAACGGCGTCATTTCGCACCTGCGGGGCAATGGCCTGCAAAACAGCCCGGCTTCGCGTTTTCGCGTGAGCGGCACCCTCGGGTGCTACACCGTGGAAGGCCTGGACGGCCAGGAAGCGGCACTGATGGCCGGCAAGTCGCCGAAAACCGAAGGCGAGCATTGGGGGGCGGAAGAGCATCGCCGCTGGGGCTGGTTTGAACAAGGCGAGCAGCGCGAACGGGTGCCCACCGAAAAAGGCTGCTGGACGCACTTCTACAGCCAGTTGCAGCGTGCTGTGGAAGGGCAGGGGCCCTTGCCGGTAAACGCCTATGACGCGCTGGAAACCACCCGTATATTGGACGCTGCACGCCTGAGTGCGGAGCGTCAGCAAGTGGTTTCAACGAAAATGGAATAAAATTCTAAAATAGGTTGATATAGAAATTATTTTCCAATAAAGTCTTTTGCAGGTTGCATAAAGTACGTTCCGGACCTGATTCCGGCGACTCAACAAAAACAAGATCAAAAACAACCAGGTACCGTCAGATGAAAATCTTCAACGCCGTACTGCGAGTTTTACGCCTTTCTCACACGCCACGCGGCCTGCCACGCGCCCGGCCTTTCTACTTCTCCTTCCTCAATGTGCTGTGCGTCGAAAACCACGGCGCGCTGGTGTGCTGCATTCCCGGCGCGCCGGTGGTTCGACTGCCCGCCGAGTCCTGATTAACGCAACGTCCAGAAAACCAACAATAAATGTGGAGACAGACCGTTCATGAAGACCCCGATCCGTTTTACCGCGCTGGCCTTGTCCCTGTGGCTGGCCAGCGGTATGGCCGCTGCCGCCGATATCAAGGTGGGCGTGAGCATGTCCGCCTTCGATGACACCTTCCTGACCTACCTGCGCGAAGACATGGACAAGCAGGCCAAGTCCTATCCCAAGGGTGACGGTGTGCAGCTGCAATTCGAAGACGCCCGCGCCGACGTGGTGAAGCAGCTGAGCCAGGTCGAGAATTTCATCAGCCAGAAGGTCGACGCGATCATCGTCAACCCGGTGGACACCGCATCGACCAAAAACATCATCAGCGCAGCCACCAAAGCGGGCATCCCGCTGGTGTTCGTCAACCGCCGCCCGGACCAGAAAGACCTGCCCAAGGGCGTGGTGGCCGTGACCTCCGATGACGTCGAGGCCGGCAAGCTGCAAATGCAATACATCGCCGAAAAACTCGGTGGCAAGGGCAAAATCGTGATCCTGCTGGGGGATCTTGCGAACAACTCCACGACCAACCGCACCAAGGGCGTGAAAGAGGTGCTGGCCAAGTACCCCGACATCAAGATCGAGCAGGAACAGACCGGTATCTGGCTGCGTGACAAGGGCATGACCCTGGTCAACGACTGGCTGACCCAGGGCCGCGAGTTCAACGCAGTGCTGGCCAACAACGATGAGATGGCCATCGGCGCGTCCATGGCGTTGAAATCGGCAGGCACCAAACCCGGCACAGTGCTGATCGCCGGCGTCGACGGAACCCCGGACGGGCTGAACGCGATCACCAAGGGTGACATGGCCGCCTCGGCGTTCCAGGACGCCAAGGGGCAGGCAGTGGGCTCGGTGGAAGCAGCGCGCAAGATGGCGAAGCAGGAGCCCGTCGAGCAGAACGTGATTATCCCGTTCAAGCTGATCACGCCGGACAACGTCAACGACTTCAAATAGCAGTGACATAACAACAATAAGCGGCAGGGCGGTCACGGCCGTCCTGCCGATGGAGTACTCCCCATGCTCGCTCAAGCGACTGCCTCGCAGCCCCCTGGTATCCAGCCACTGGCGCTGGACGAACCCTACCTGCTGGAAATCGTCAACATCAGCAAAGGCTTTCCCGGCGTCGTGGCCCTGGACGATGTGCAATTGCGCGTACGCCCGGGCTCGGTGCTGGCGCTGATGGGCGAGAACGGTGCCGGCAAGTCGACGTTGATGAAAATCATCGCCGGCATCTACCAGCCCGACGCCGGCGAAATCCGTCTGCGCGGCCAGCCGATCGTGTTTGAAACGCCGCTGGCCGCGCAGAAGGCGGGCATCGCGATGATCCATCAGGAACTCAACCTGATGCCGCACATGAGCATCGCCGAGAATATCTGGATCGGCCGTGAGCAGCTCAACAGCCTGCACATGGTCAACCACCGCGAAATGCACCGCTGCACCGCCGAGTTACTGGCGCGGCTGCGCATCAACCTGGACCCCGAGGAGCAGGTCGGCAACCTGAGCATCGCCGAGCGGCAGATGGTCGAGATTGCCAAGGCAGTGTCCTACGACTCCGACATCCTGATCATGGATGAACCGACCTCGGCGATTACCGAGAAGGAAGTCGCCCACCTGTTTTCGATCATTGCCGACCTCAAGTCCCAGGGCAAAGGCATTGTCTACATCACCCACAAGATGAACGAAGTGTTCGCCATCGCCGATGAAGTGGCGGTATTTCGTGACGGCCGCTACATCGGTTTGCAGCGCGCCGACAGCATGAACAGCGACAGCCTGATCTCGATGATGGTGGGCCGTGAGCTTAGCCAGCTGTTCCCGGTGCGCGAGACGCCGATTGGCGACTTGCTGCTGTCGGTGCGCGACCTGACGCTGGACGGCGTATTCAAAGGCGTGTCGTTTGACCTGCACGCCGGTGAGATCCTCGGTATCGCCGGGCTCATGGGCTCGGGCCGCACCAATGTGGCCGAAGCCATTTTCGGCATCACCCCCAGCACCAGCGGGCAGATCACCCTGGACGGCACGCCGGTGCGCATCAGCGACCCGCACATGGCCATCGAGAAGGGCTTTGCGCTGTTGACCGAGGATCGCAAGCTCAGCGGTCTGTTCCCGTGCCTGTCGGTGCTGGAAAACATGGAAATGGCCGTACTGCCGCACTATTCGGACAACGGTTTTATCCAGCAGAAAGCCTTGCGCGCGCTGTGCGAAGACATGTGCAAGAAGCTGCGGGTCAAAACCCCGTCGCTGGAGCAGTGCATCGACACCCTGTCCGGCGGTAATCAGCAGAAGGCTTTGCTGGCGCGCTGGCTGATGACCCATCCACGCTTGCTGATCCTGGATGAACCGACCCGTGGTATCGACGTGGGCGCCAAGGCCGAGATCTATCGCCTGATCTCGTTCCTCGCCAGCGAAGGCATGGCGGTGATCATGATTTCGTCGGAACTGCCCGAGGTGCTCGGCATGAGCGACCGGGTGATGGTGATGCACGAAGGCGACCTGATGGGCACGCTGGATCGCAGCGAGGCGACCCAGGAAAAAGTCATGCAACTGGCGTCGGGTATGACCACAGTCGACTGATTACAGAATAAGAAGGTGATTGGCTATGAACGCAATAACGGACAACAAGCCGGCTACGGCGCCGGTCAAGCAGCGTCGGCGCTTGCCCACCGAACTGAGCATTTTTCTGGTGTTGATCGGCATCGGCCTGGTGTTTGAGCTGTTCGGCTGGATCGTGCGGGACCAGAGCTTTTTGATGAACTCCCAGCGCCTGGTGCTGATGATATTGCAGGTGTCGATCATTGGTTTGCTGGCTATCGGGGTGACCCAGGTGATCATCACCACCGGCATCGACCTGTCGTCGGGCTCGGTGCTGGCGCTGTCGGCAATGATTGCTGCCAGCCTGGCGCAGACCTCGGACTTTTCCCGCGCGGTGTTTCCATCGCTCACCGACCTGCCGGTGTGGATCCCGGTGGCGATGGGGCTCGGTGTGGGGCTGCTGGCCGGCGCGATCAACGGCAGCATCATTGCGGTGACCGGCATTCCGCCATTTATTGCGACGCTGGGCATGATGGTTTCGGCCCGTGGCCTGGCGCGCTACTACACCGAAGGGCAGCCGGTGAGCATGCTGTCGGATTCCTACACCGCCATCGGCCATGGCGCCATGCCGGTGATCATCTTTCTGGTGGTGGCGGTGATCTTCCACATCGCCCTGCGCTACACCAAGTACGGCAAGTACACCTACGCCATCGGCGGCAACATGCAGGCCGCGCGCACGTCGGGCATCAACGTCAAGCGCCACCTGATCATCGTCTACAGCATCGCCGGCCTGCTCGCGGGCCTGGCCGGTGTAGTCGCCTCGGCACGTGCCGCCACCGGCCAGGCGGGCATGGGCATGTCCTATGAACTGGACGCGATTGCCGCTGCGGTGATCGGCGGCACCAGCCTTGCGGGCGGGGTAGGGCGCATTACCGGCACGGTGATAGGCGCGCTGATCCTCGGGGTGATGGCCAGCGGGTTCACCTTCGTGGGGGTGGATGCGTATATCCAGGACATCATCAAGGGGCTGATCATTGTGGTGGCGGTGGTGATTGACCAGTATCGCAACAAACGCAAGCTCAAGCGCTGAACGACAGGTTGCAAGCTGCAGGCTGAAGTGGAGCGCCTTGCAGCTTGTCGCTTGCAGCATGCGGCTTATAGCCGCTTTACGAACTTTCCTGCTATAAACGCACTCCGATAACCATTCGCCAAGCCCGTCCTGGTGCCTTTGGGGGTTAATCGGGAAAAAATGCCTGTCATTTCAGTTGCTGCGCCCTCAAGTCGGCCTTAGACTGCCGCCCCTCTTAAATTGAGTGTCGGGTGGCGCTTGGAATGGATGGCGCCTTTCCGAGACCTGCAGAGGTCGACCGGAACGCTCCCTTATTCGCCTTAATGCACGTATTTTTTATAGAGAAATCAATGACAAAGGAAAAGTTGCTGGCCATGCCGGCGGATGACTACATGAATGCCGAACAGCACGCTTTTTTCGAGAAGTTGCTGCAGGACATGAAAGTCGAGCACCACGAGCGCATTGAGCAGAACCGTATCGCCATTGAAAGCCTGGACACCCCGGCCGACCCGGCCGACGCCGCCTCCGTTGAAGAAGAGCGCACCTGGCTGGTCAATGCCATCGACCGCGACCAGCGCATGCTGCCGCAGTTGGAGCGCGCCCTGGAGCGTATCAAGGAAGATTCCTTTGGCTGGTGTGACGACAGCGGCGAGCCTATCGGCCTCAAGCGCCTGCTGATCAGCCCTACCACCAAATACTGCATCGAGGCCCAAGAGCGCCACGAGCAGATCGACAAGCATCAGCGCCAGGCCTGATGCGGTGAAGCTGGGGCGCCGTGCCTGCGGCCCCCCAGGGCAATCCCGTTACACCTCCTCTGTTGATGTGCTGCAAGCCCCCCACTAAAGGCCCATGGATAATGGCCCGATAGTGGCGTCTAATGCAGGCACAACAACGACAAGCAGTGGGGTAACGACGATGGCTGGAGATGGATCTCTGATGGGCATGGCAATGCCACCGCAAGCGGTGAGCAGGCTGCCCGTCTGGCTGATGCCGCTTATGCAGAGCGCCGCCATGGTGCTGGTGCTGCTGGGACTGGCATTTGCCGGTCTGCCGCTGTACGTGTGCCTGCCACTGGCCTTGCTGGTGATCTGGCTGCCGCGCTTGAAAACCCGCACGCCTGCGGTGACCTCGATCAATACCGTCGATGCAATCGGCGAGTTGACGCGCGACCTTTCCCATACCACCAGCCATAACGCATTGTCAGCCGCAGGCGTGGCCTATTCGGTCAAGCAACTGGCGGCGCGCCTGCAATCCCAGCTGAGTGCGGCCAAACAGATCGTCAGCAGCGCTGAAGTGATGATCGGCACCGAACAGGTGACCGCCCAGCTCAGCCGCCAGGCCCTTGGCGCGGCCAGCCAGGCCCATCAGCGCAGCAGTGAAGGCCGCGAGGTGCTGTCCCAGTCCATCACGCGTATGCACCAGCTCAGCCAGCGCGCCAATGCCAGCCGTGAGCTGATCGAAGCGTTGAGCCAGCGCAGCGAAGAAATCCAGCGTGTGACCCTGGTAATCCAGTCCATCGCCAGCCAGACCAACCTGCTGGCTTTGAACGCCGCCATTGAAGCAGCACGGGCCGGCGAGCACGGACGCGGATTTGCGGTGGTGGCCGATGAAGTGCGGGGGCTGGCCGGGCGTACCGCCAAGGCCACCGACGAAGTCGGGGTGATGGTGGCGGATATCCAGCAGCGCACGGCCCAGGTGGTGGAGCAGATTCGCCAACTGTCGGCGGACTTGAACACCGGCGTCGCGCAGGTGGAGGAAGCGGGCGAACAGTTGGAGGCCATCGCCAGCCTGGCGGCGGATGTGGAAGGGCAAGTCAACGAAATCGCCCAGGGCAGCGACACCAATCGCGCGCAGCTCGACAGCCTGTTCCATGCGGTGGAGCAGATGCGCAGTGACCTCACGGTGAGCGACCAGCAGACGCGCCAGTTGGCCGACGCCGCGGTGCAGATGGAAGGGCAGGCGGAGACCATCAGCGAGCGTTTGGCCGAGGTCGGTCTGGATGACTATCACCAGCGTGTCTACGACCTGGCCCGCGAGGGGGCCAACCGTATCGCCGAACAGTTCGAGGCGGATGTGCAGCAGGGCCGAATCAGCCTGGATGACCTGTTCGACCGCAGCTATACGTTGATACCCAATACCAGCCCGAGTAAATATCACACGCGTTTTGACGGCTACACCGACAAGGTGCTGCCGGCGATCCAGGAAGCCTTGCTGCCGCGCCATGAGGGGCTGGTGTTTGCGATTGCCTGTACGCCGCAGGGCTACGTGCCGACGCATAACCAGGCGTTTTCACAGGCGTTGACGGGAGATACCCAGGTGGACGCGGTGCAAAATCGCACCAAGCGCAAGTTCGAGGACCGCACCGGCATCCGCTGCGGCAGCCACCAGCAGGCGGTGTTATTGCAAACCTATACCCGCGATACGGGTGAATTGATGCACGACCTGTCGGTGCCGATCAGCGTCAAGGGCCGGCATTGGGGCGGCCTGCGCCTGGGCTATAAGCCCGAGGCGGCCAAGGTTTAGTTCGCCGCCACGGTCATCTGGCTATGGGATGAGTCAGGCTTCCGGGGATTCATGCAGCAACGCATTCAGATCATCCACGGCCGGCGCCCATTCGGCGTCAACATGCAATTGTTCCTTGAGGAAGCTCGCCTGCTGCTCACTCCAGAACGGCGCATCGATCAGCTTTACGTCATTGGGCAGGCGGTGTTCTGCGGTGAAGCGCTCGATCCCTGCCTGGCTCGAATCCAGGCCCAGTTGATCGAACAGGGTTTCCAGCGTCGGGGTAGTAGTGTCCATCGGTTTCTCCATGCGGGCTGACCATCGTATGCATGGGAGACCTGTGGCGCGCCAGAGTTCGATCCGATTCTCAGGAGGTCAGGGCGCCTGAATCCACAGCGGCCTTGAGCGCCTGGGCTGACTCGCGGCCAGCAACCGCAGCCGTCTCGAATGTCTTGAACCAACGGTCTTTTTCCACCTGATGTGTGGTGACGGTGGTCAGCGGTGGTTTGGCGCGCATCACGATCACCGCCTGAAACTCACCCTCTATTTCCCGTGCATCGCCGTGGATGAAAAACTCGCCAATATCAAATTCCGTCACGTATTGCCTTCCCTTCAAGGTAACTGCACTGCTGAAACCGCACCCACATGGGCAAACTTCAATGGACGCGGCAGTATGGCAGTTGTTGAAGGGTGGTGGCGCAGTAAAGTCATCGGTGTGACGAACCGCTCGTCCCGTGAAGGGCGTACAGGCTGGCTTCCAGTTGCCGGGCCAGTTCGCAGGCCTTGCCGTGGTGGCTGCGAAAGCCGCGAATTCTGCCGCTGGTCACTTCCAGAATATGGAAGAAGTTACGTCCGGCCGGTAGAACTTGGTAAAGAACGGAATTGGAGTACCTCTCGGGGTCAGGCAGGCAGTAGTATTGGCGCCCGTCCTGCGCAGATGAACAGGTACGGGAAGACGTAGCATCGTGTAGGCGTGGTTGCATGGTCAGCTCCTTTTGATTGATCCTGTGCACTCATAGGCAGCGTTTCGAGTGGTTTTGAACGGCGGTGCTGTTTTAGTATTGTCGCCGGCAACCCGTCTGGTTCCATGCTCAAATGTTTTGTTTTGTAGGGTGCGTGGGAATTGTGCGCACTGGACCGGGTTATTCTCTGAAGTAGCGCGGCCCGTATTCTCTGGCCGTTGAACCTGTGATTTGCTGTGACGCCGGATGACCTTGCACAAGGTCCATCGTGCGCGCCTGTACTAGTCTTAAGGCGCAGCAGGGTCTTCTTCAGTTTTTTAACGACTATGTGATCGTGCCTTCGGGCCGTTTTTTGTGCTGCCTGCTCCGGCGGGCGGCACTATTTCAATGTGGGGGCGTTTCCTTGGCAGTCAGTAATCTGGATATGCACGCGTTGTTCGTGCTGGGTGATTTGCGCGCAAAGTTGGTCAAGCAGTTTCAATCGCGGTTTGTTTACATCACTGAACAGACGCCGGAAGGCATCTACATTGCCGAAATCGACACCGAGGCGGCCCTGGTCGTCGACGACAAGCCGCGTCTGGAACTGAAGGTGGGCGACCATTTTCGCGCCGCCGTGTTGCCCAGTCGTGAAGGCGGCAAGTTCGAATTGAAGTTTCGCGATATCAAGTTGACGGTGTACGGCCTGGGCGATTACGCCTTTGTTTCGTCAGCCGAAGGCCAAGGCATCGTGTTCAAGGAAGGCCACAGCGTGATGCTGGTATTCGCCGCCCATGAACAGTTGCAGGAAGGCTTGACCAAGACCCTCAAGGCCGTCACCGGCAAGGCCGCCAAGTGGCGCAAGGGTGAGCTGGTGACCTTCAAGGCCAGCGAGTAAACACAGCGGGCTCTTTGATTCCTTTCTCTTTGCGGAACCTCTACTACAGTTGAGCTGACTTAATTATTCAGAGGCTTCGCGCATAGGCAGCAAGCCGTCCGTCAGTGGCTGCACAGAGGCGAGGTGGGAAGGCATGAAAGGATTGAGAACCCTGTTGGCTGCGGCTGTGACGACATTGAGTCTGTCGTTGCCGGTGTCGGCGGCGCAGGCCCCCGTGCATTTTGCCGACCTGAATTGGGAAAGCGGCAGCCTGATCACCGAAGTGCTGCGTTTTATCGTCGAAAAGGGCTATGACCTGCCCACCGACACCTTGCCCGGCACCACCATCACCCTGGAAACCGCCCTGGCGAAAAACGATATCCAGGTGATCGGCGAAGAATGGGCCGGCCGCAGCCCGGTGTGGATCAAGGCTGAAGCCGAAGGCAAAGTGGTGGGCCTGGGCGATACGGTCAAGGGCGCTACCGAAGGCTGGTGGGTGCCGGAATACGTGGTCAAGGGTGACCCGTCCAAAGGCCTCAAGCCGCTGGCGCCGGACCTGAAGACCGTGCAGGACCTGGCGCGCTACAAGGACGTATTCAAGGACCCGGAATCGCCCGGCAAGGGCCGCTTTCTCAACAGCCCCATTGGCTGGACGTCCGAAGTGGTCAACAAGCAGAAGCTCAAGGCCTATGGCCTGGACGACAGCTACGTGAACTTCCGCAGCGGCTCGGGTGCAGCACTGGACGCCGAGATAGCCTCATCGATCCGCCGAGGCAAGCCGGTACTGTTCTACTACTGGTCGCCGACTCCATTAATGGGTCGCTACAAACTGATTCAACTGGAAGAACCACCGTTTGACGCCGACGCGTGGAAGACCCTCACCGACGCCGACAATCCCAACCCTCGTCCCACTCGGTCGCTGGCGTCCAAGCTGAGCATCGGCGTATCCACGCCATTCCAGCAGCAACATCCGCAGATCGCCGAGTTCTTCACCAAGGTCCAGTTCCCCATCGATCCACTGAACAAGGCCCTGGCAACCATGAGCGAAAATCACACAGCGCCAAGGCAAGTGGCCCAGGCGTTTCTCAAGGAACATCCTGAGGTGTGGAAAGCCTGGTTGACGGCGGAGGTGGCGCAGAGGGTTGAGGCTGGTTTGAAGGAGTAGCTGTTTTGCTGTTCAGGGTGCATGGGCCTTGCCAGGCAACTGCACAACCATGGAGGTCGAGCTTGTGTGGTGAGCGGGCTTGCCCTAATGCCGCTCAGTTAAGCCAGCGTGATGCTCGAAGCAACGAGCGGTGCGACTTTTCGGTGTACCTATCGGTTTTTTCGGTAACGGCGGCTTAGGGTTCCGCCCTTACGGCGGCTCACTTTTGAAAAGCGCAAAAGTAAGCAAAACGCTCTTGCCCCAACACTCGGCACCTCGCCCAGGCTCGGTGTGCCCGAACGCAGGCTTTGGAGCGTGGGCCGCCGCGATGGGCCATCCCTGGCCCAGCGCGGCTAACCCGGCGTCCTGCCGGGTTACCCACGCTCCAAAACCTGCGTTCGGCCAGCGTGTTTGACGGGGCGCTTCCAGATCAAAAGCAAAAGCGCGGCGGCCTGAGAGCCGACCGGAATGGTTTGCGAACGCTGTACAAAATGTGGGAGGGGGCTTGCTCCCGATGGCGTCGGCCCAGCAAACATTGATGTTGAAGACCCACCGCTTTCGCGGGCAAGTCGAATCGTCGCACCACCGCTCCCACAGGGGCGCTGCGCTTAACTGACTGGCATTATGGCTTGCCCCGCGTTGGGCTGCGAAGCAGCCCTGGTGCAATACCGGTGCATCGCACAGCTCCCCTGCGAATTCGCCACCAGACCACAGCAGCGTTCAAACTTTCGGCGCTGGAGATCTTTCTGGTTGCTATAGAGTTTATTGACATTGCCTTGGCTGGTGTATCTGCGGGTTGTGTTGTATTTCTTTCCGGACCACTGTTGCGATTTGCAATAGGTTTGGCGCGATAGTCATGGTGATATTGCGAGGACGATTTGAGTCTTGGAGTTGATGGGTTTTCAATAGGGCGGGTGGGCGAGGTTTGCCAAGTTGAATATGTATTTTAATTCGCCGTAGTGTTTGGAGATAGACGTTTGTTAGCGGTTTGGAATTCAAGCCTGCTCAGATATTTGCCGGATAGAAATGGATCTTTGCAGCTTTTAGATCAACGAATTCGTGTTCTTTAGGCATAGGTCCCTCGAGTTCAATTAGGATTATAGAATCGCCAACCCGTCTGCTTGCAAAGCACCCGCACAAATAAAAATCGCTCTCATCCTTGCCCGATGTTGCGACCTGGCCGTCATGGTTAATAGAACCTTCATTACGCAGGATTTTCCATGTCGCGCTTTGCCCGTCCCTTGCATCCACTGGCCCTGTCAGTGGCGATCGCCTTTGCCGCCGCGCCGTTGCTGGCGGTCCAGCCCGTCTTTGCCGAAGACAGCAGCAGCGCCTTGCGCCGCTTCCAGGTTCCGGCCGGTGATTTGAGTCAGGCGCTCAATAGCCTGGCCGAGCAGGCAGGGCTGGTGCTGGCCTTTGATGCGAGCCTGACCCGAGGCAAGCGCAGCAGTGGCCTCGGCGGGCAGTACGAGACGGATGCGGCGCTGGCCCGGTTGCTCGCCGGCAGCGGTTTGCAGGCGCTGAAGATGGGCGCCGACCGTTACCGGCTCGAAGCCGTCCCGGATAGCGGCGGCGTCACGGAGTTGCAGGCCACCACTATCAGCGCGGCCTACCAGACCGAAAGCCCCACCGGGCCGGTGGCCGGCTATGTGGCCAGCCGCAGCCTGTCAGGCACCAAGACTGACACGGCGCTGATCGAAACCCCGCAGTCGATCTCCGTGGTCACCAAGGACCAGATGCGCGCGCAGAACGCCGAAAGCCTCAATCAGATCCTGCGCTACAGCGCCGCCGTGGTTCCGGAAACCCGCGGCGCCACCGCTTCGCGTCTCGACCAGCTCACCATCCGTGGCTTCGCCCCGGCCACCTACCTGGACGGCCTGCGCGTGCCGTCAAGCCGCGACGCCTTGCCGCAAAAGGACGCGTTCGACCTGGAGCGCGTCGAAGTGCTGCGCGGCCCGGCGTCGGTGCTGTACGGCCAGGGCACGCCGAGCGGGGTGATCAACATGGTCACCAAACGCCCGCTGGATACGCCGTTCCATGAAGTGGGCGTGGAGTACGGCACCTTCAACAAAAAACGCACCACCTTCGACCTGAGCGGGCCGATTGACGATCAGGGGGTATATGCCTACCGCGTTGCCGGACTTTTCGACGACGCCGACGGCCAGGTGGAACACACCGAAACCCGTCGCCAATCGCTGTCCGGCGCCTTCACCTGGCGCCCGGATGACGCCACTTCGCTCACTTTGCTGGGGCATTTTCAGAAGGACCCGAAGGGCGCGTCCTACGGGTCGGTGCCGGCCTGGGGCTCGGTGCTGCACAGCCCGACCGGGCGCGGGATTGATGTGGACTTCTATGATGGCGAGAAGAATTTCGAGAAGAGTGACCGCGACTACTACTCCCTCGGCTATGCGTTCGAGCATCATTTCAACGATGTCTGGACCGTGCGCCAAAACGCCCGTTACCTGCGTGCCGAAGGCGTCTACCGCAGCATCTATAACAGCAACTTGCAGGCTGATTACCGCACGGCCACGCGCTCGACCATCGCCACGGATGTGGACATGGACGCCTACACCGTCGATAACCAGTTGCAGGCCAAATTCGATACCGGGCCGTTGCAGCACACCTTCCTCACGGGCCTGGATTACCAGAACACCAGCACCGACACCAAGGCGGGCTACGGCAAGGGACCGAACCTGGATATCTTCGATCCGGTCTACGGCGCGCCCGTGGCCACACCTGCCTTCGGCACCGACGCCACGTCGCGCAGTGAACAGACCGGGGTGTACCTGCAAGAGCAAATGAAGTGGGACAAATGGGTGCTGCTGCTCGGCGGTCGCTATGACTGGTCCAGCACCGACAGCACCACCAAGGCGCTGAGCAACGGCGCCAAGAGCAAGTCCTCACTGGACAGCCATGCGTTCACTGGTCGAGTCGGTCTGGTGTATCTGTTCGATAACGGCCTGGCGCCGTATGCCAGTTATGCGGAGTCGTTCAATCCGCAGTCGGGCACCGGCTACGGCGGTTCGGTGTTCAAGCCGACCGAAGGCACGCAGTATGAAATCGGCATCAAGTACCAGCCGCCGGGCAGCAACAGCTTTATCACCGCAGCCATTTTCGACCTGCGCCAGCGTAACGTTCCGACCCTTGATCCGGACCCGTCCCATATGTGCGGTAACGGCCGCTGTTCGATCCAGGATGGCGAACAGCAATCCCGTGGCTTTGAACTGGAAGGCAAAGCCAGCCTCAACGACAACCTGGATATAACCGCCGCCTATGCCTATCTGGACAACCGCGCCAGCCAGTCCAACAGCACCGCGCAGTACGCGCCGATCACCGATATCGGCATCGGCCCGGCGGTTCCGGTCAAAGGCACCACGACTTACGGTCTGCCACGTCACACGGCATCGGCGTGGGCGGACTACACCTTTCACGACGGCCAGTTGAAAGGCTTTGGCGTGGGAGCCGGTGCGCGCTATGTCGGCTCCTCATGGGGTGATACCGCCAACACCCTGAAGGTGCCGGGTTACACCTTGTTCGATGCGGCGGCGCACTACGATATTCCTAACATCGCCAACCCCAGGGACAACCTGCGCCTGGCCGTGAACGCCTCCAACCTTGCGAACAAGGAATACGTCGCGTCGTGCCTGTCGTATTCGTGGTGCTGGTACGGCTCACAGCGCACCGTGCAGGCAAGCGCCACTTATCAGTGGTAAATAAGGCAATCTGATGGCCCCCATGTAACAAAATCCTCGCCAGAATCGCTTTTATTTTCAGGTGGTTAGGTGAGGAAGCACATGCGCACTGTTGGAATCATGCTGTTCGCCTGCTCTCTGGCCGGCGGCGCGGCTGCCGTGCAGGCACGGGAGCTGCGCGAAGGTGACAAATACATGTGCAGTTGGGGCGCCGGCACGGCGGCCAGGGCCCAGGAGCTCAAGCTGTCGGGCGTGTCGCTGTATGCCGCTCGGCAGAAGATCCAGACCATCAAGTTCAACAAGCCGTGGATGCACATGATGGCCATGGGTATCACCGAGCAAACCTACGACAGTCGATCACGGCTCAAGCCCGAGGCGATTCGCCAAAGCTTCTATCAGGAATGCCTGCGCTACCGGGTCGCGCGCAAGTGAGGGGCTGAGGCGCTGAGGGCACCCGGGATTATCCGCCGCAGCGCTTACAAATCCACGACAGATGCTGTGTCTGCATTTGCATACAATCGCGCACTTCACCCTGGAGGCCTGTATGCGAACGCCGGAAAGAGCAGGGCGCCCGTCACTCCTGACTGCGCCGCAACCATCATCGTCCGATAGCTTCGGCTATTTTGCCGCCGCAGTGCTGGGTGTCGCGGTGCTGCTGGGTGTTTGCTTCGTGCAGTACAACGCCAAGGTGGATCGGCAGCGACAGGCGGCCGTCGAGCGTTGGTTGCTGTGTTCACAGATGGAAAGGGTTGCCAGTGTGGCCTCTGTCCGGGGCGTGAGACTGAGTACAAGCTGCCGCACACTGAGCGAGCAGGGTCACAGATAACGCAAACTGCAGGTTACAAACGCCGCACAAACGATTTAACGATATGCCGAGTGGCATCGGTGGTATCGAGCTGATCGACTTCCCCATAGGCATGCCAGCGACAGTCGACAATCTCGTTGCGCGGGCGCGCCTCGTCGATATTGACCACCGAGGCTTCGAACACATGGTGCAGCGTATCGCGTGCCTTGAGCTCTTGCAGGTACAGCAGCCCGTCCACGCTCAACCCGGTTTCTTCTTCCAGCTCGCGCTCTGCCGCACCCACCGGGCGCTCGTCGCGTTCGACCTTGCCACCCGGCAACGCCCATTTGGATCTGGCCTTGCGCACGAAAAGGATATGTCCCTCGTGTTCGCAAATGACCGTAGCTCTGATTTTCATCGTCTGTGCCCCCGCAGCAAATGAATGTCACAAAAGTGTAATGCAATTGTCATGCTAAGTGGTTATGGCGCGCCGGGGTATGTATGTGGATACTGCCCGCTTGAACGAAAAGGACGAGGAAACCGATGAACACCGTACGTTGGGGCATGATCGGCTGTGGCAGTGTCACTGAGTTGAAGAGTGGACCCGCTTTCTATAAAGCGCCAGGTTCTGCCCTGGTGGCCGTGATGGGGCGTCGCGAGGAGGCCGTGCGCGATTATGCGACGCGCCATGGCATTGCACGCTATTACACTGACGCCCAGGCGCTGATCGACGACCCCGAAGTGGACGCGGTCTACATCGCCACGCCCCCCGACAGCCACCTCGACTACAGCCTGATGGTGGCGGCGTCCGGCAAGCATTGCTGCGTCGAGAAACCCATGTCGCTGAATGCCGAACAAAGCGCCTTGATGCAGCGCACTTTCGAGCGCGCCGGGCTGCACCTGTTCGTGTCCTATTACCGGCGCTCGCTGCCACGCTTTCAGCAGGTACGCGACTGGCTGCAACAGGGCCGCATTGGCGAACTGCGCCACTTGACCTGGACCCTGTGCAAACCGCCGGCCGCCAATGACGCCAGCGCCGCCAACTGGCGCACCGACCCGGCCATTGCCGGCGGCGGCTATTTCGCCGACCTGGCCAGCCATGGTTTCGATCTGTTCCAGTACCTGGCCGGGGACATTGTCGAGGTGTCCGGCTTTACCGCACGGCAAGCCGGGCACTATGCCGCTGAAGACGCGGTGACGGCCTGCTGGACCTTCGCCAACGGAGCCCTGGGCATGGGCTGCTGGAATTTCGTCGCAGACCGCCGTGAAGACAAGGTCGAGTTGATCGGCAGCCTGGGTCGCATTACATTTTCCGTGTTCGAAGACCAGCCCCTGCGCCTTGAAGGGCAGACCCACGAGGTGCTGGAAGTGCCGTGCCATGCACACATCCAGTGGCATCACGTGCTGGCGATGAACGCACACATCCGTGGCGAAGCCGAGCATCCGTCCCAGGCCATCGAAGCGCTGAAAACCGATCGCATCCTCGACAAGGTGCTACAACGTAACCCCAATCATCCCGGATAGCCGTGCCAGGATCAGTCTTTTCAAGGAGCAAAAAATGAAATACTGGGTGGCCGTATGGCTGGTCCTGGCCGCAAGTGTGACCGCAGCGCCACGCGAGCAGAGGCCGGCCGGGGATTTTGATTTTTATGTGTTGTCGTTGTCGTGGTCGCCGACGTTCTGCCTCACGCACCCGGGCAACGAACAGTGCTCGGGCAAGGGATATGGCTTCGTGCTGCACGGGCTTTGGCCGCAATACGCGAAGGGTGGCTGGCCGTCGGCGTGTGATCCACGGTCGCGGCTGTCGAACGCCGAGCTGGCCAAGGGCGCGTTGATATTCCCCACGCAGGCATTGCTCAAGCATGAGTGGAGCAAGCACGGCACCTGCAGCGGCCTGGACGCCACGCGTTACCTCGATGCCACGGATGCTGCGCTGGCCTCCGTGCAGATTCCGCAACAACTGCAACCGTTCGACGTGCCCAATTATCTGCAGGCCGCTGAAATCGAAGCGCTGTTTCGCCAGAGCAACCCGTCCATGGGCAATCACAGCGTGGCGGTGATCTGCAAGGGCAAGGTGTTGTCCGAAGTGCGCGTGTGTCTGAGCAAGGAACTGCGCTTTGCCGGTTGCCCCACAAGCGTGAAGACGCAGTGCCGCAGCGGCGATATCCGCATTCCGGTGCAGCGTTAATCTGAGCGCGGCACCTGCCTGATCCGCAGCTTTGCGGTATCCTCCGCGCCCCGCTTATCCACGATGCAAGGCACGATGACAGGACAAGACATGCAGGCGCTGCTGGACGCGATTCTCGACGAAGTTCGTCCACTGATCGGCCAGGGCAAAGTCGCCGACTACATCCCCGCGCTGGCCGATGTGCCCGCCAACCAGCTAGGCATCGCCGTGTACGGCAACGACGGCGCGGCCTACTGCGCGGGGGACGCCGACACGTTGTTCTCGGTGCAAAGCATTTCCAAGGTCTTCAGCCTGGTGCAGGCCATCGACCACGGCGGCGAAACCATTTGGGAGCGCCTGGGCCACGAGCCTTCGGGGCAACCGTTCAACTCCATGGTGCAGCTGGAGTTCGAGCGCGGTCGCCCGCGCAACCCGTTTATCAACGCCGGCGCCCTGGTGATCTGCGACATCAACCAGTCACGCTTCGCCGTGCCGATCCTGTCGATGCGCGACTTCGTCCGGCGCCTGTCAGGCAACCCACAGATTCTGGTCAACAGCATCGTCGCCGACTCCGAAGCGCAGCATGGTGCACGCAACGCGGCCATGGCCTATCTGATGAAATCCTTCGGCAACTTCCACAATGACGTCGACGCGGTGTTGCACAGCTACTTCAACTATTGCGCCTTGCAGATGAGCTGCCTGGACCTGGCCAAGGCCTTCAGCTTCCTGGCCAACGAAGGCGTGAGTGCCCACAGCGGCGAACAGATCCTCACCGCGCGCCAGACCAAACAGGTCAACTCGATCATGGCCACCAGCGGCCTGTACGACGAGGCGGGCAATTTTGCCTATCGCGTCGGGTTGCCGGGCAAGAGCGGGGTAGGCGGCGGAATCGTCGCGGTGGTGCCGGGGCAATTTACGGTGTGCGTGTGGTCGCCGGAGTTGAACGCCGCCGGGAACTCGCTGGCGGGGATGAAGGCGCTGGAGTTGCTGAGTGAGCGGATTGGCTGGTCGGTGTTTTGATTAGTGTGTGAAGCTCGGCCAAGTCTTCGACCTAGCGCTGTCGCGCAGCAAACTGGAGTTTCTGTGGCGAGCGGGCTTGCCCTAATGCCGTTCAGTTAAGCGCAGATTCCCTGTGGCGAGCAGGCTTGTCCTGCGTTGGGCTGCGCAGCAGCCCCAAAGCCAGGCGCTGAGCCGTATCAGGTACACCGCGTTTTGCTTGATTGGGGGCGCTTCGCACCCCAACGCGGGGCAAGCCCGCTCGCCACAGGAATGGCCAGGCGCTGTTCCTGGGGGACATGACCATTGGCGCGCAATCTTGAATAGATATCGCAGGCAAGCCTGCTCCCACCTTTGATCTTCATTGTGTTTGAGGTGTGTATCGCCCCAACAAAAAATGCGCCCCTCGGGGCGCATTTTTTTGTTCGGTCAACCATCACCTGATCAGGCAATCGCATCCCACGCACGGTCGCCGTTCTCGTCCTTGATCCGCGTCGGCAAGCCCATCACGTCCAGCGCCTTGAGGAACGGCTCGGCCGGCAGTTCCTCGACGTTGGCCATGTGCTTCACGTCCCACTCGCCACGGGCAACCAGCAGCGCAGCGGCGACCGGTGGCACGCCGGCGGTGTAGGAGATGCCCTGGCTGTCGGTCTCGGCGAAGGCTTCTTCATGGCACGCCACGTTGTAGATAAACATCTCGCGCGGCTGGCCGTTCCTGGTGCCTTTGACCAGGTCGCCGATGCAGGTTTTGCCGGTGTAGCCGGGGGCCAGCGAAGAGGGGTCGGGCAGCACGGCCTTGACCACTTTCAACGGCACCACTTCCAGGCCTTCGGCGGTTTTGACCGGCTTTTCGGACAGCAGTCCGAGGTTTTTCAGGACGGTGAACACGTTGATGTAGTGCTCGCCAAAACTCATCCAGAAACGCACGTTGGGCACGTCGAGGTTTTTCGACAGTGAGTGCACTTCATCGTGGCCGGTGAGGTAGAGGTTCTGCGAACCGACCACCGGCAGGTCGTCGGTGCGTTTGACTTCGAACATGGTGTTGCTGGTCCACTGGCTGTTCTGCCAGCTCCACACCTGCCCGGTGAATTCGCGGAAGTTGATTTCCGGGTCGAAGTTGGTGGCGAAATATTTGCCATGGCTGCCGGCATTGACGTCGAGAATGTCGATCGAATCAATGCGGTCGAAATGCTCTTGCTGCGCCAGCGCGGCATACGCGTTGACGACACCCGGGTCGAAGCCCACGCCAAGGATGGCGGTGATGTTCTTCTGTTTGCACTCTTCCAGGTGGTTCCATTCGTAGTTGCCGTACCACGGCGGGGTCTCGCAGACCTTGCCCGGCTCTTCGTGAATGGCGGTGTCGAGGTAGGCAACGCCCGTGTCGATGCAGGCACGCAGTACCGACATGTTGAGGAACGCGGAGCCCACGTTGATGACGATCTGCGATTCGGTCTCGCGGATCAGGGCCTTGGTCGCTTCCACGTCCAGAGCGTTCAGCGCGAAGGCCTGGATGTCGGCGGGAACCTTGAGGCTACCCTTGGCCTTGACGCTGTCGATGATGGCCTGGCATTTGGAGATGTTGCGCGACGCGATAGCAATACGACCGAGTTCGTCGTTGTGCTGCGCGCACTTGTGGGCCACCACCTTGGCGACACCTCCTGCACCAATGATAAGAACGTTCTTTTTCAATTGCTTTATTTCTCCTATATCCGCCAGCTTACGAAAGGCTGGACAGGTAGTCGTCGTAACCAAATTCACGAACCACTTCGACTGTACCGTCGAGTTGTTTCACTACGATGGACGGCATTTTCAGGCCGTTGAACCAGTTTTTCTTGACCATGGTGTAGCCTGCGGTGTCGATGAACGACAGCCGATCGCCGATGGCCAGCGGACGATCAAATTGATACTCGCCGAAGATGTCCCCGGCCAGGCAGGATTTGCCGCACACCATATAGGTGTGTTCACCCTCGCTCGGCGCCAGCTTGGCGTTGAGGCGGTAGATCAGCAGGTCCAGCAGGTGGGCTTCGATGGAGCTGTCGACCACGGCGAGGTGCTTGCCGTTGTAGAGGGTGTCGAGCACGGTGACTTCCAGGGAAGCACTGTTGGTGATCGCCGCTTCGCCGGGTTCCAGGTAGACCTGCACGCCGTACTTCTCGGAGAACGCCTTGAGCCGCGCGCAGAATGCGTCGAGTGCATAGCCTTCACCGGTGAAGTGGATGCCGCCGCCGAGGCTGACCCACTTGACCTTGTGCAGCAGCGCGCCGAAGCGTTCTTCGATGGTACCGAGCATCTTGTCGAACAGGCTGAAGTCGCCGTTCTCGCAATTGTTGTGGAACATGAAGCCGGAGATCTGCTCGATCACGCCGTCGATCTTCACCGGGTCCCACTCGCCCAGGCGGCTGAACGGACGCGCCGGGTCGGCCAGCAGGTAGTCGGAGCTGCTCACCTGCGGGTTCACGCGCAGGCCGCGGGTCTTGCCTTCGCTGCGTGCGGCAAAGCGCTGCAACTGGCTGATGGAGTTGAAGATGATCTTGTCGCAGTTTTCCAGCATCTCTTCGATTTCATCGTCGGCCCAGGCCACGCTGTAGGCGTGCGCCTCGCCTTCGAACTTCTGGCGGCCGAGCTTCAACTCGTACAGCGACGACGAGGTGGTGCCGTCCATGTATTGCTGCATCAGGTCGAACACCGACCAGGTGGCAAAGCACTTGAGTGCCAGCAGAGCCTTGGCGCCGGACTGTTCGCGCACGTAAGCAATCTTCTGCATGTTGACCAGAAGCTTCTGTTTGTCGATGAGGTAGTACGGCGTTTTGATCATTTTCAGAGCCTGCGGCGGTGCCTGCCAAAAAAGGACACGCATTGTGCCCGCACTTGGTCAGGATCGAAAGGTTAGCGAGCGGATTTTGCCGCGCCGGTTTTTGACGATACCCGGCGATTATGACCATCCATGGGCATACATCGAGCCAGTGTGGGAGTGGGTTTACTCGCGAAGGCGCTGGTTCACTGACATCAAACCGTCATCTCTTCACCACCGTCCTGCCATATTCCCCCGTTACTGTCCTCGCCAATGAGATCGATCTCAAGCGAGTGACCATGCCTGATCTGAAAGACGTTGCGCGCCTGGCTGGCGTGTCCCGTGCCACTGCCGCGCGCACCTTTGCCTCCCCCGGCCAGGTGCGTCCGGCCACCCGTGAACAGGTGTTCGCCGCCGCCCGCGAGCTGGGGTTTCGGCCCAACCTGCTGGGCCGTCAACTGCGCCTGCAAACCACACAACTGATCGGCGTGGTGGTGCCCAACCTGCTCAACCCGGTATTCGCCGAACAGTTCCAGGCCATGGAGCGCGCGGCGCGATTGCGCGGCTACAGCCTGTTGCTGGCGACCACCGACTACAGCAGCGAACGCGAGAGCATCGTGGTGGAAGAGTTGTTGCGCCAGCGCGTGGACGGGCTGGTGCTGACCGTCACCGATGCCGAGAGCAACAGCGTGCTCAACAGCCTGGCCAGCGAGCAGACGCCGTTCGTGCTGGCGTACCACCAGCCCAGCAACCCGCATTACAGCGCCGTGTCGGTGGACAATCGCGCCGGCATGGCCCTGGCCACCCGTTACCTGCTGGACGCGGGGCACCGGCGCATCAGCATGGTCGCCGGCCCCGCGTTGCAGTCCGACCGTGCGCGTCTGCGCCATGCCGGCTACTGCGATGCGATGAAGGCCTGGGGCCTCAACAGCCGCCCGGTGATCGAAATGCCCGCGCACACCCAGGCCGAATTCGCCGCCATCGAGCCATTCCTGAACGGTGCCGACGCGCCGACAGCGTTGCTGTGCTCCAACGATTTCCTCGCCATCAGCCTGATCGCCGAGCTGCGCCGCAACGCCTGGAACGTGCCCGAGCAACTTTCGGTGATGGGCTTTGACGGCATCACCCTTGGTACCCAACTGCACCCCACGTTGTGCAGCGTGGTGCAGCCCATTGCGCTGCTCGCCAGCACCGTGATTGACCAGTTGCTGGCGCAGATCGCCGGCAACGCGCCGATTTCCCATTGTCTGCCTTGCCATATCCGGCCGGGCGAAAGCACTCAACCCCATGAGGACGACCCTGATGCGCACACTCCGTAAAACCCTCGCCGCCGTGTTGCTGTGCGGCATGGCCAGCCTGGCCCAGGCCGCCGACACCGCGATCTGCTACAACTGCCCGCCGGACTGGGCCGACTGGGGCACCCAGCTCAAGGCGATTGCCGCGCAAACCGGTGTGCAGGTGCCGCTGGACAACAAGAACTCCGGTCAGTCCCTGGCGCAGTTGGTCGCCGAAAAAGCCGCACCGGTCGCCGACGTGGTCTATTACGGCGTGACCTTCGGCCTGCAGGCGCAAAAGGCCGGCGTGGTCGAGGGCTACAAACCCAAAGGCTGGGAGCAGATTCCCGCAGGCCTCAAAGACCCGTCCGGGCAGTGGTTCGCGATTCACTCCGGCACCCTGGGCATCATGGTCAACGTCGACGCCCTTGGCGGTCTGCCCGTGCCGCAAAGCTGGGCCGACCTGCTCAAGCCCGAATACAAAGGCATGGTCGGCTACCTGGACCCATCCAGTGCGTTTGTCGGTTACGTCTCGGCGGTCGCCATCAACCGTGCCATGGGCGGCGACCTCGACAACTTCGCCCCGGCCATCGACTACTTCCAGAAGCTGGCGAAAAACGCCCCCATCGTGCCCAAGCAGACGGCCTATGCGCGGGTGTTGTCCGGTGAGTTGCCGATCCTGGTGGACTACGACTTCAACGCCTACCGCGCCCGCTACAAGGACAACGCCAACGTCGCCTTCGTGATCCCCAAAGAGGGCAGCATCAGCGTGCCCTACGTGATGAGCCTGGTGGCGAATGCGCCGCACCGCGCCAACGGGGAAAAGGTGCTCGACTTCGTGCTGTCCGATGCGGGCCAGGCGTTGTGGGCCAAGGCCTACCTGCGCCCGGTGCGTCCGGTGCAGATGCCGGCCGAGGTGGCCGCGCAGTTCCTGCCCGACAGCGACTACGCCCGCGCCGGTGTGGTGGACTACCAGAAAATGGCCGCTGTGCAGGAAGCCTTCGCCGCCCGTTACCTCAACGAGGTCAAGTAAGTGGCCTCGACCCCACGCGCCGCCTGGGCGCTGGCCCCGGCCTTTGCGCTACTGCTGGCGTTCTGGCTGTTGCCGCTGGCGCACCTGATACTGCTCGGGGCCCAACGCCGCGACAGCCTCGGCAGCGGTTACTGGCAGGTGCTGAGCAGCGCGCAATACCTGGGCAGCCTGGCGCAGACCTGTGCGCTGGCCGTGTTCGTCACGCTGACGGCGTTGGTGATCGGTGGCATCAGCGGTGTGTTTCTGGCACGCCAGCAGTTTTTCGGGCGCTCGGCGCTGGTGGCGCTGCTGACCTTTCCGCTGGCATTTCCCGGCGTGGTGGTGGGCTTTCTGGTGATCCTGCTGGCCGGGCGCCAGGGCCTGTTTGCGGCGCTGGGCCTGCAACTGGCCGGTGAACGCTGGATCTTTGCCTACTCGTTGGCGGGGCTGTTTGTCGGCTACCTGTACTTCTCGATTCCACGGGTGATTCTCACCGTGATGGCGGCATGCGAAAGCCTCGACCGCAGCCTGGAGGAAGCCGCGCATTCGCTGGGGGCAGGGCACTGGCGGGTGGTGTGCGATGTGATCATCCCTGGCCTGGCACCGGCGCTGGCCTCATGTGGCGCGATCTGCTTTGCCACTTCCATGGGCGCCTTCGGTACCGCCTTTACCCTGGGCACGCGCCTGAACGTCACGCCGGTGGCGATCTATAACGTGTTCACCAACTACGCCAACTTCGCCGTCGCCGCTGCCTTGTCGGTGGTGCTGGGAGCGGTGACCTGGGCCGTGTTGCTGCTGACCCGGCGCCTGGTGAAAAACGCGGGGACGGTTCTGTGAAACGCTCATCGTTATTTGTGCTGCAACTGCTGTTCACCCTGCTGGTGTGCGCCTTCATGCTGGTGCCGGTGCTGTTGTCGTTAATGGCGGGGCTGACGCGCAATTTCTTTGTCGGGCTGTCCAGCGGTTTGACCTTCGACTGGTTGATCCAGGTGTGGCAGGCCTATTCGCCCACGGTGTGGCTGTCGCTGCAACTGGCGCTGGCCTGCGCGGTGTGCGTGTGCGTGGTCGGCGTGCCGGCGGCCTACGCGCTGGTGCGCATGAACAACCGCTTCAGCCGTGCCTTCGAGGAATTGATGGTGCTGCCGGTGGCAATGCCGGGCCTGGCCAGCGCGTTGGCGTTATTGCTCACCTATGGCCAGTTCGGCGCGTTCCGCAGCAGTTGGCTGTTCATCCTCGTCGGCCATGTGCTGTTCACCTTGCCGTTTCTGGTGCGCCCGGTGATGGCAGTGATGCAGCGCCAGCACTTGCCGGTGCTGGAAGAGGCCGCCGCAAGCCTGGGGGCAGGGCCGATCAAGCGCTTTTTCAGCGTGGTGGTGCCCAACTGCCGGGCGGGGATTCTCGCCGGTGTGCTGATGGTGGTGACCCTTTCACTGGGTGAGTTCAACCTGACCTGGATGCTGCACACGCCGATGACCAAGACCCTGCCCGTGGGCCTGGCCGACAGCTACGCCTCGGCGCGCCTGGAAATCGCCAGCGCCTACACCCTTATCTTTTTGCTGATGATCGTGCCGCTGCTGATCGCGTTGCAGGCCATCAGTGCCCGTTTGTCTCGTGGAGAGCGTCGATGACCGCTATCACTATTCGCCTCAAGGGCTGTCGCAAGGCGTTCGCCGACGGCACCGTGGCCGTGCACAACCTTGATCTGACCGTCGAAGGCGGTGAAACCCTGGCCATTCTCGGCCCGTCCGGCTGCGGTAAAACCACGACCCTGCGTTTGATTGCAGGCCTGGAACGGCCGGATGTGGGGCAGGTGTTCTTTGGCGACCAGGACGTCACCCGCCTGCCCATCGAACGTCGCGATGTGGGCATGGTGTTTCAGAACTACGCGCTGTTTCCCAACCTGGATGTGGCCGGCAATATCGTCTACGGCCTGAAGATTCGCGGCGTGCCTGCGCTGGAGCGCAACAAGCGCTGTGATGAGTTGCTGGAATTGGTGGGGCTGCACAATCACGGCCGGCGCAGCATTCATGAACTGTCGGGCGGGCAGCGCCAACGCGTCGCCCTGGCCCGTGCCCTGGCGCCGCGTCCCAAGGTGCTGTTGCTCGACGAGCCGCTGGCCGCCCTCGATGCCCAGTTGCGTGAGCGCCTGCGCAGCGAGCTGGATCTGCTGCTGCGCGGCTTGGGCATCACCTCTGTATTTGTCACCCACGACCAGGGCGAAGCCATGGCCCTGGGCGATCGCATTCTGGTGATGGAGCAGGGCCGCGTGGCCCAACTGGCGAGCCCGCGCGAGATTTATCAGCAGCCGGCGAATGCGTTCGTCGCAGGCTTTGTGGGCAACCTGAATGCGTTCCAGGTGATCGCGCAATCGCCCCGGGGCCTGAAGGTGTGCGGCGGCGAATTGCCGTGGCAAGTGGCCGACGTGCCCGCAACCGTCTATTGCCGTCCCGAGCACTTGCGTGTGATGGATGGCGAGGGACACTTGCACGGGCACCTGCTGGCGCAGTTTTTCCAGGGCGCGCAAAGCCGTCTGCTGGTGGATGTGGGCGGCGCGCAGCCGTTGCTGGTGGACAGCAGCGACAACCAATTGCATGCCGTCGGCGCGCCGATTGCCCTGGCGATCACGCCGAACATGTTGTTTACCCTCAATGCGTGAGAGTTTGCCTGTGAACAGTCCATTTCTGGTTGCGCAAATCAGCGACCTGCACCTCAAGGCCGGTCAGCGCCTGACTTATGGCGTAGTGGATACCCTGGGCGCGCTGCGCCGTGCCGTCGACCACCTGAACGCCAGCCACCCGCGCCCCGATATCGTGGTGATCAGCGGCGACCTGGTGGACTTCGGCCGCGCCGATGAGTACGCGGTGCTGCACCCGGAACTCGCGCGCCTGCACATGCCTTGCTACCTCGTGCCCGGTAATCACGACACGCGCGGGCCGTTGCTGGACGCGTTTGCCGACCACGCCTACTTGCCACGGTCGGCGCAGGCACCCCTGGACTGGGTGGTGGATGACCATCCGCTGCGCCTGATCGGCCTGGACTCGACCATCCCCGGCAGCCACGGCGGGCAGTTGCTCGATAGCCAGTTGCAGTGGCTCGACGCCCAACTGGCGCTGCGCCCGGATGCGCCGACGCTGCTGATCCTGCACCACCCGCCGTTCATCAGCGGCATCGGCCATATGGACCGTGAGCCCTTTATCAATGCCGCTGCGCTTGAGCAAGTGATCGCCCGCCATCCGCAGGTGGAGCGCCTGTTGTGCGGTCACCTGCACCGGCCCATGCAGCGGCGTTTCGGTGGCAGCCTCAGTTGCGTATGCCCCGGCACGTCCCATCAGATTGTGTTGGATCTGCAGGACGCGGCCCCGGCGCATTTCAACCTGGAACCGGCGGGGTATCTGTTGCATCGCTGGGAGGCGCAGCAGGGGGTGGTCAGCCACAACGGCGTGTTCGGGGAGTACCCGGGGCCGTATCCGTTTTATGACGCCCAGGGATTGATTGACTGAGCATTCAAAACCCCTTTGGCAAGCGGGCTTGTTGTGGCGAGCGTGCTTGCCCTAATGCCGTTCAGTTAAGCGCAGATTCCCTGTGGCGAGCAGGCTTGTCCTGCGTTGGGCTGCGCAGCAGCCCCAAAGCCAGGCGCTGAGCCGTATCAGGTACACCGCGTTTTGCTCGATTGGGGGCGCTTCGCACCCCAACGCGGGGCAAGCCCGCTCGCCCCAGGGGTGATTGTCTGAAATGGCGTGCGGGGCAGATTATTTGACGGGGGCGACCCGATTACGGCCTGCCGCCTTTGCTTCATACAACTGCAGATCGGCGCGGGTCAGCAGGGCGCGGGTATCGCGGTCTGACGGTTCGGCGACGCTCACGCCGATGCTCACTGTGACCTGCCCAACCCCTTCAAACATCGCTTCGGCAATCGCCGCGCGGATATTCTCGGCCACCACGTCGGGGCTGTCGGGGGCTTCGACCGTCGGCAGCAACACCGCAAATTCCTCGCCGCCGTAACGTGCAACAAAGTCCGTGACGCGGGTGGTGCTCTTGATCAGTAGGGCGAGTTGGCGCAGCACGTCATCGCCCACGGCATGGCCGTAAGTGTCGTTGACCTGCTTGAAGTGGTCGGCATCGATCAGCAGCAGGGCAAAGGTACGCCCGGTGCGTTGGAACAGCAGGCTGCTTTCAGCCAGTTTTTCATCGAAGCGGCGGCGGTTGTACACGCCGGTCAGTGCATCGTGGGTGGCGAGCTTGAGCAGTTCGGCATTGGCCTGGGTGAGGTCGGCGGTGCGTTGCGCAACAGTCGCCTCGAGAGAGGCATTGGCCTCCTGCAACTGACGCTCTTTGGCCAGCAGCGATTGGGTCATGCCGGTGAGTGAACGGCCCAGTTGAGCGATCTCCACTACCGCGTGATCCTGCGGGAAGATGGCGCCGGGCTGCTGATCCTGCACGAGTTTGGCGGACCTGGCCAGGCGCTCGATGGGGCGGCTGAGGGAGGCGGCCAGGTAATAAGCCGCCAGCACAAACACCAGCGCGGCGAGCACGCCGAGCAGCAGCAGTTTGTAGAGCAGCGTGCGCGCCGGTTGCAGCGCGACGTCCAGGGGTTGGCGCAGCATGATGTACCAGGTCACTTTGGCGTTGGACGGGCTGGGCACCGCGACCGATGCGGTGACATAGCCCTTGCCCGTGGACCAGCCGGACGCGGTGTTCAGTTTGTCTGTGGCCATCTGTTCACCGGCGAGCAGTTCGGGATACAGCACCTTGCCGTCGAAATCGACGATCAGCGCTTCGATCTCGGGAAACGCATCTTTTTGCATCACGGCCGAATCGACGATCTGCGTGATCCAGCGCCAGTGCGCGTGGGCGCCCAGCACACCAATGGTCTCGCCCTGGGCATTAAGCAGCGGCGCGGCGAAATCGATGAAGCGCAACGGTTCGCCATTGCCCGAGCCCGGCAGCAGCTTGGCCAGCATCACGGCCTCGTGGGGATCACCGGTGTATTCACCGCGCATGCCGGCCTGGAACCAGGGGCGCTGGCCGACCGACTGGCCCACCAGCAGCCCGTTCGCCGCCTGGCGCACGCGGCCGTCTGCGTCGGCCACGCCCATCCATGCGTACTCGGCGCGCGAGCGGGTGCGCAGTTCCATCAAGGTGAGGATATCCGGCTGATCCAGATCGCCGCGGCGAAACAACGGCGCCCGGCTCAGCAGCGAGACTTCCAGCTGACGCTCGCGCAACTGCACGGCCAGCAGCGCCGCCGTGGAGCGCGCCGTGCTCAGCAGCGCATTGCCGCTGGCCTGCTTCATCTGCTCGGTGGCGATATGGCCTACGTAGAAGCCCACGCTCAACAAGGTGAGCAATGACAGACCGGCAAACCACAGGGTCAGGTGACTACGCAGGCTGGCTTTGATCATGGGGGCTCATTTGAGTATTTGTTTGGCAGCATAGTACGCGTAATGAATGCCCGATCACCTACCACAAACGTACAAGATTGAGCGACATGCGCCTGGATAGACTCGCCGCACTCCTTCTCTTGCAGGTCTGCCATGGACATTTTTCTCTACGCCTTCAGCGTCATGTACAGCCCGGGGCCCGTCAACCTGATGGGCCTGAACGCCGGGCTCACCGGCAAACTGCGTCGATCCAGCGGTTTCTACCTGGGCGTGGGCTGCGCCATGCTGCTGATGTTCGTGCTGTTTGGCTACACCGGTGAAGCGATCGTTTCCCAGGCGGCGCTGCCCTATATCTCGTTGATCGGCGGCGCCTACACGCTGTACCTCGCGTACCAGGTGTTCACCGCGCGTACGGTGGTTGAAGAGGATTCAACCGCGCCGAGCAAGGCGCTCACCTTCTGCAACGGGCTGGTGATCCAACTGCTCAACCCCAAGGGCATTGTGGCGGTGTTGCCGATCACCAGTGTGATGCTGCCGGCGGCGCATATCACCGGCGCCTCCATCTTTGGCGTGTCGGCCTTGCTGGGATTGGGCGCCGTGGGGGCGCCCTGGGTCTACGCGTTGCTCGGTGCACTGCTGGGACGGCGCATCAGCGGAGCGGCGGCGTTTACCTGGTTCAACCGCTGCATGGGATTGGCGCTGGCGGCGTGTGCCGGGTTCATGCTCCACGGGTTCTATGTGCATCTGAATGCAACATGAGTAAAACTTGTGATGGTCTGCAATTTAATGAGTTTGTTTCACTCTCAAAGTCTGTCGACAATGGCTGCCATCTTTATCGACATTGGAGTTGCACGTCATGGCAGTCGCTCATTCCCTCGGGTTTCCACGCATTGGACGCGATCGTGAATTGAAAAAAGCGCAGGAAGCGTTCTGGAAGGGTGAGCTCGACGAAGCCGGCCTGCGCGCCGTTGGCCGTGACCTGCGCAAGGCGCACTGGGCACTGCAGAAAGACGCCGGAATCGACCTGCTGCCTGCCGGCGATTTCGCCTGGTATGACCAGGTACTGACCCACTCGCTGATGTTCGGCGTGATCCCCGAGCGCTTCCGCCCGGCGGACGGCAAGGCTACGCTGAACACCCTGTTCGGCATGGCCCGGGGCGTCAGCGACGCGTGCTGCGGCGGCGCCCACGCCCAGGAAATGACCAAATGGTTCGATACCAACTATCACTACCTGGTACCCGAGTTCAGCGCGGATCAGCAATTCCAGCTGGGTTGGGAGCAGCTGTTCGAAGAAGTGCAGGAAGCGCGCGAGCTGGGGCACACCGTCAAACCGGTGGTGATCGGCCCGCTGACCTACCTGTGGCTGGGCAAGGCCAAGGGCGCCGACTTCGACAAGCTCGACTTGCTGGATCGCCTGCTGCCGTTGTACGGGCAGATTTTTCAGCGCCTGGCGGACCTGGGCGTTGAGTGGGTGCAGATCGACGAACCGATCCTGGTGCTCGACCTGCCGCAGGCGTGGAAGAATGCCTTTGAGCGCGCCTATAACCTGATCCAGCGCGACCCGCTGAAAAAACTGCTCGCCACCTATTTCGGCGGCCTGGAAGAGAATCTTGGCCTGGCCGCGAACCTGCCGGTCGACGGCCTGCACATCGACCTGGTGCGTGCGCCGGAGCAATACCCGACCATTCTTGACCGCGTGCCGGGTTATAAGGTGCTGTCCCTGGGCATCGTCAACGGCCGTAACGTGTGGCGCAGCGACCTTGAACAGGCCCTGGCCACCTTGCAGCACGCCCATGAACGTCTGGGTGAGCGCTTGTGGGTGGCGCCGTCCTGCTCGCTGCTGCACTGCCCGGTAGACCTGAGCCGCGAGGACCAGCTGGATGCCGAGCTGAATAGCTGGCTGGCATTTGCCGTGCAGAAATGCGCGGAGGTGGCGGTGTTGGCCCAGGCCGTCAACGCGCCTGAAGCGCCGAACGTACTGGCGGCGCTGGCTGAAAGCCGCGTGGTGCAGACCAGCCGTGCCGCGTCGCCGCGTATCCACAAACCGGCCGTCCAGGCCCGCGTGGCGGCGATAACCGCCGAGCACAGTCAGCGTCCGTCGCCGTTTGCCCAACGTATCGAGAAACAACGCGCCGGTCTCAACCTGCCGCTGTTCCCGACCACCACCATCGGTTCGTTCCCGCAAACCGCCTCGATCCGTTTGGCGCGACAGTCGTACAAGGCGGGCCGGTTGAGCGAAGCCGACTACGTTGACGCGATGCACAGCGAGATCAAGCACGCCGTTGAAGTGCAGGAACACCTCGGCCTGGACGTGCTGGTACACGGCGAGGCCGAGCGTAACGACATGGTCGAGTATTTCGCCGAGCAACTGGACGGCTACGCGTTCACCCGTTTTGGCTGGGTGCAGAGCTATGGTTCGCGCTGCGTGAAACCGGCGCTGATCGTCGGCGACCTGAGCCGCCCGAAGGCGATGACGGTGGAGTGGATCCGCTACGCCCAGGGCCTGACCCGCAAGGTCATGAAGGGCATGCTGACCGGCCCGGTGACCATGCTGATGTGGTCGTTCCCGCGCGAAGACGTGAGCCGCGAAGTGCAGGCCCGCCAATTGGCGCTGGCGATCCGTGACGAAGTGGTCGACCTGGAAGCCGCCGGCATCAGGATCGTGCAGATCGACGAAGCGGCCTTTCGCGAAGGCTTGCCGCTGCGCCGGGCGCAGTGGCAGGGCTACCTGGACTGGGCCACTGAAGTGTTCCGCCTGTGCGCCTCGGGTGTGCGGGATGAAACCCAGATCCACACCCACATGTGCTACAGCGAGTTCAATGATGTGATCGAGTCCATCGCGGCGATGGATGCGGACGTGATCACCCTCGAAACCTCGCGTTCGGACATGGAGTTGCTGGAGGCGTTCGAAGTGTTCGCTTACCCGAATGACATCGGCCCGGGCGTCTACGACATTCACTCACCGCGGGTGCCGGATGCCTCGGAAATGGCCAACCTGCTGCGCAAGGCCGCCAAACGCATTCCGGCTGAGCGCCTGTGGGTCAACCCCGATTGCGGGCTGAAAACGCGGGCATGGCCGGAGACGGAAGCGGCGTTGATTCACATGGTGACGGCCGCCCGGCAACTGCGTGCCGAACTGGCGTAACGCGGTAAAAAGTGTGGGAGCCCCCGTTAAATCGGCGACTTGGCGCTGTCGCGCAGCAACCCTCGGCCTCCGTAACGAGCCGGTGTGTGGTGACGAGCTGGCTTATTGTGGCGAGCGGGCTTGCCCCGCGTTGGGGTGCGAAGCGCCCCCAATCAAGAAACCCTCGGTAGACCTGATACTGCGCGGAGACTGGTTTTGGGGCTGCTGCGCAGCCCAACGCAGGACAAGCCTGCTCGCCACTAAAAGCCCGGTCGCTGAGCCTCCCTGTGTGTCAGAAGTATTTAAGCCAGGCGAGGTCGCGACGGCGTGCCTTGAGACCGGCAAACCAGCGCACCGGCAGGTACAGCGCCAACGGCAGCAGCAGGGCGACGAGCCAGATTGCGCCAACGCTGGCGAAACCGAAGTAGGTGCCGTGGTTGAGGCCGAACAGGGCGACGCAGGCGATATACAGCACTTTCAGCACGTAAAGGTGCAGCAGGTAGAAGAACATCGGCGCCGAACCAAACACGGCCAGCACGCCGATCCAGCGCTTGTGCCCGGCGCGTTCAAACGCCAGCAACAGCAGCAAACCGATCCCCAGGGTCAATGCCAGAAACAGCAGCGAAGGCGGGTACTTGGTCATGTTGAAAAAACTCATCAACGTCTGCACGCCAGTGTCATAGGTGTGCCACGGCTTTTCGCCATACCCGTTGAAGGCCCGCAACAGCACGAACCCCACCAACGCGCCAACGCCGCCCAGCAGCAGATAACGTTGACGCAACGCCGGTTGCATACCTGTGGCAAACCACGGCCCCAGCCCGTAACCCAGGGCAATCACGCCGATCCACGGCAATACCGGATAAGTGACGCGCAGCCGCAGGCTGTCGCTTATGTCGATCCAACTGCGTTCGTGCAGGATGGACCAGGCATGTTGCAGCGCCGACCCTTGCGCGAAGTGCACGCCGTCGAGCAGGTTGTGCCCGCCAATGATCAGCAGTGCCAGGGTGATCAGCAGCGGTCGCGGCAACCATACCAGCGCGGCGAGGGCGATCATGCTGAGGCCGATTGCCCAGATCACCTGCAGATAGATCACGCTGGGCGGCAACTGGAAGGTCCACGCAAAGCTGACCAGGGTGAACTCCAGCACCACCAGAAACAGCCCGCGCTTGAACAGAAACGCCGACACATCGCGAGTGCCCTGGTATTTCTGGCCGTAAAGCCAGGCCGATAAACCGGTGAGCAATACAAACACCGGCGCGCATAAATGGGCCAGGGTACGGCTCACAAACAGCGCAGGCTCGGTGCTGTCGATGCTCATGGGGTCGCCGACCTGGCGGTGCATCAGGAACGTCTCGCGCACATGGTCGAGCAACATGAACAGCATCACCAGGCCGCGCAGGGCGTCGATGGAGAGGAGGCGTTGGCGTAGGGGAACAGCGTCAGTCATGGGCAGGATCGCAGGGCTGGGCGGGAAGAGGTCGTTATCCTATAACATTATGGCTGAGCGTTGGCGTGCTATTCCCGCCTGGAATGCCCCCATAAAAACCCTGCATTGTCTTTATCGCGGTACATCTCGTAGCGTGGCGACTCACCTGAAGGAGAACGCCCATGCACCAAGGTCCGCTGCGTCTGTATGTCGACTCGCTGTTCACCAGCCCTTACGCCATGTCGGTGTTCGTCACCCTGCGGGAAAAAGGCCTGGCCTTCGACACCGTCACCCTGGACCTGGACGCGGCGCAAAACCAGGCGGCGGACTTTGCCCGGCTGTCCCTGACCCAGCGTGTGCCGACGCTGGTTGAGGGCGACTTTGCACTGTCTGAATCGTCGGCGATCTGCGAATACCTGGACGCGGCTTATCCTGCAATAACCGTGTACCCATCCGATCTGCAGCAGCGGGCGAGGGCGCGGCAGGTGCAGGCCTGGTTACGCAGCGACTTGCTGCCCATTCGCCAGGAACGGTCGACGCTGGTGGTGTTTTGCGGTCAGACCCTGCCGCCGTTGTCGCCGCTGGCCGAAGCGGCCGCGCGCAAGCTGATCAGCGCGGCGCAGGGGCTGCTGGCGGGGCAGCAGGAGAACCTGTTCGGTGAGTGGTCGATTGCCGACGTCGACCTGGCCGTGATGCTCAACCGCCTTATCCTCAATGGTGACCGCGTGCCCGGCGAACTGGTGGCGTATGCGCAGCGTCAGTGGCAGCGGCCCTCGGTGCAGGCATGGGTCAATCTGCAACGCCCTGGGCCGCAGGGCGTTCAATGATGTGCGCGACCCGCCGGTCCAGGTCTTCCCAGTCCGCCATGCCCAGCACCCGCGTGGTGTTCAGGCCGCGCAGGTAGCCCCGCAACTGCTGGGCGCTGGCGTGCACGTGTTGGGCATCGGCGGCGGTGTTCTGAAGCACGTTTTCATACTCGACCAGGTAGTCGGCGATCCGCTCGCGAAACTCCGGCAATACGGCTTCGCGGATGCGGTCGAAGGTCTTCTGGTGGGGCTTCATGGCGTGGTCCTTATCGTTATAGGCGGTGCATTATCGGTTCAGATAATAGTCACCATCATGCATCGCAAGTTCTGTTTTTTCAGGGAACAGGGACAATCAGCGCGTGATCCACTCCGGCGACCGCCGGTGATCAGCGTACGGGCCATTTGCTGGCACGCGTTGCTGGCGTAGACTCTGCGCGCGGATTGCAGTGGATTTTTCTTTTATCGATGCAGGAAGGTGTATGCGCTCTTTTTTCGTACCGGTCATGGCGTTGGCGCTGGGCGGCTGTATTTCCGCCCCTAACGCTCCGTCCCTCACACTGCAAACGGCCAAGCCCCCGCAAGCCTACGTGCAGTGCCTGTTGCCTGAGCTTGAGAAACACGGCATCACCGCCAGCGTGACGCAGAACTCGCGTCACGCCACGGTGTTGTTGAGCAGCAAGATTGCTGCCGACGATGTGCTGGAGGTGTACAAGTCCCAGGACGGCACCAAGGTCTCGTTGTATGAGCGCAAGCCGGTGGTTTCGGCGATCAAGCCGTCGCGGCTTGAGCTGGCGGCGAAGGCGTGCCAATAACGTTCGGATTTGCCCCTACTGCCATAGGCGAACGCATCCTGTGGCGAGCGGGCTTGCCCCGCGTTGGGGTGCGAAGCGCCCCCAATCAGGCAAAACGCGGTGTACCTGATACGGCTCAGCGCCTGGCTTTGGGGCTGCTGCGCAGCCCAACGCAGGACAAGCCTGCTCGCCACAGGGAATCTGCGCTTAACTGAACGGCATTAGGGCTTGCCCCGCGTTGGGGTGCGAAGCGCCCCCAAGCGACGATTCGTCTTGCTCGCGAAGACGATTTTTCGGTGTACCTATCCGTTTCTGCGGTAACGACGACTTAGGGTTCCGCCCTTACGGCGGCTCACTTTTGAAAAGCGCAAAAGTAAGCAAAACGCTCTTACCCCAACACTCGGCACCTCGCCCACGCTCCAAAACCTGCGTTCGGCCAGCGTGTTTGACGGTGCGCTTCCAGATCAAAAGCAAAAACGTGGCGGCCTGAGAGCCGACCGAAATGGTCTGCCGAACGCTTTACAAAATGTGGGAGGGGGCTTGCTCCCGATGGCGTCGGCCCAGCAAACATTGATGTTGAAGACCCACCGCTTTCGCGGGCAAGTCGCACCGCCGCTTCCACAGGGGAGCTGCGCTTAACTGAACGGCATTGGGGCAAGCCCTAATGCCGTTCAGTTAAGGAAAATGTGTGGGCTTATTGTGGCGAGCGGGCTTGCCCCGCGTTGGGGTGCGAAGCGCCCCCAATCAAGCAAAACGCGGTGTACCTGATACGGCTCAG